>NZ_JBSFSA010000008.1:0-245400 GCF_053589515.1 Streptomyces sp. NPDC003327
CAAATACCAACACCCCCGCGCCGTCCGGGGGGGAGGGCGCCCGGCCCCGGCGACGACGACGTGCTCCACCGTCGGCAGGTGCGGGAGCAGCGGGGCGAGGAGCGGCAGCAGGGAGCCGTTGACGAGGACGACCCGGTCGGCGGCGTGGTTGACGATCCACACCAGCTGCTCGGGGGGAAGGCGCAGGTTGAGGGTGTGCAGGACGGCGCCCATGGAGGGGATCGCGAAGTACGCCTCGACGTGCTCGGCGTTGTTCCACATGAGGGTCGCGACACGCTGGTCGCCGGTCACGCCGAGTTCGTCGCGCAGGGCGTTGGCCAGCTGGTGCGCGCGGGCTCCCGCCTCCGCGAAGGTGCGGCGCTGCGGCTCGGCCTCCCCCGTCCAGGTGGTGATGGTGGACTTCCCGTGGATCGTCATCCCGTGCTTGAGAATCCGGCTCACGGTCAGCTGTACGTCCTGCATGGTGCTGTACACGGGGCGTCCTCCCGGTGGGCGCTACGTGGCAGTAGGGGTGTGGAGATTCTGCGCACATACCAAGCGGTATGTCACTACCCGGGAGTACGTGAATTGCCGGTGATCGCCGGCGGAGGCACCGGTCCTTCCGCCGCCGGTCAGCGGACGGGCGTCAGCTCGGGGTCCTCGCGCAGCTTCCCGAGCGCCCGGGAGACCGCGCTCTTCACCGTGCCGACCGACACCCCGAGCACCTCGGCCGTCTGCGCCTCACTGAGGTCCTCGTAGTACCTGAGGACGACCATCTGCCGCTGCCGCTCGGGCAGCTTCATCACGGCCCGCCACATCGCGTCGTGCAGCACCTCGCGCTCGGCCGGGTCAGGTACGGGCAGGCCGACGGGCTCCGGCAGCTCCTCGCACGCGAACTCGTCGACCTTGCGCTTGCGCCACTGCGACGTTCGGGTGTTCAGCAGCGCGCGGCGGACGTACCCGTCCAGGGCGCGGTGGTCCTCGATCCGTTCCCAGGCGACGAAGGTCTTGGCGAGGGCGGTCTGGAGCAGGTCCTCGGCGTCGCACGGGTTCGCGGTCAGGGAGCGGGCCGTGCGCAGCAGCACCGGACCGCGCGCCCGGACGTAGGAGGAGAACGACGGGTACGGCGCGGGGCCGGTGGCGGCCGTCGAGGCGGCGGCGCAGACGGGGCCAGAGGGTGGCGGAGTCATGACTCCACGCTAGGAGCGGCCGGCACCGGGCGGATCGGCCCCAGGTCCCGACCCGCGCTCCCCCTCAGGTTGTACGCGCGGCGGCGTCTCCACCTCCTGTGGGTGGAGCCGCCCCCACGCCCGCCCTCAGGGTCGGCCCCGGCCCGGTCGGTCCCGGCCGTCCGCGCCCGGGACCGGCCCGGGCCCCGCACGCCAGGGCCGGCGCGAGGGGTGCGCGGCGGGTCCTGGACGCGCGAAGGCCCGCGCGAGGCACCGAAGTACCGTCGCGCGGGCCGTCGTTCACACCGCGGTCACGCCCCCCGTCGGGCCGGTCGCTCCCGTGGGGGCGTCACCACCACGGGTGGAAGTTGAGGACGTTGTTCGACTGGGCGACGTGGGTGAAGGCGGAGCCGTTCACGCTCGCCGTGTTGTTCTGGTTGGAGGCACCGGTGCCGGTCGCGACCTGCTGGGTGGTGGTCGCGTTGCCGAAGTTGTCCCCGCCCACGCCGCTGCCCGCGATCGAGGCGACGCTCGTGTTCGATCCGTCGTCCGCGAAGCCGCCGTTGTCGGCCTGGGCCACCCCCGCGAAGAGCGTTGCGGCGAGGGGGAGGGCCGCGGCGACGGCGGCGATGCGGGCGGTACGGATGCTTGCCATGTGTGTTCCTCCGGGAACGTCATCTGCTGCTTGTGCTGCACGGAACTGCTGTGAACAAGGGCCGTCTCCCGGGCGGTTGGCCGACCGCCCGGGTCTTCGTGCTCGACGTCGCGCAACCAGAGTTGCCCACCGAATCCCCGTCGAACCACCCCGGAGCGGCTGTTTCCCCCGCAAGCGTGAGGACAAGCAGATAAACCCTCCCAGCCCGAGAAAGACGCAGCTCACGGGCGGGGAGGAACTTTCAGTCGGTCCGCCCCGACGGCGGGGCGGCCGCCAGAGCCGCCTCGAAGGCCGCGTACGCCTCCCCGTCGAAGAGCACGAACCGCACCTCCTCGACCTCGGTCACGGCGGACCGCACGGTCTCCACCGCGATCCGCGCCCCGTCGTCCATCGGCCAGCCGTAGACGCCGGTCGAGATCGCGGGGAAGGCGACCGTACGGTCACCCCACTCGTCCGCCACCCGCAGCGCTTCGCGGTAGCAGGACGCCAGCAGCTCCGAGCGGTCCTCGTCCCGCGACCAGACCGGGCCGACCGTGTGGATCACGTGCCGGGCCGGCAGCCGTCCCGCCGTGGTCGCCACCGCCCGCCCGGTCGGCAGGCCCTTGCCGTAGTGGGAGCGGCGCAGGTCCTGGCAGGCGGCGAGGATCTCGGGGCCGCCCCTGCGGTGGATGGCCCCGTCGACTCCCCCGCCGCCGAGCAGCGAGGAGTTCGCGGCGTTGACCACCGCGTCCACCGCCTCCGCGGTGATGTCCCCCTGCACGAGCAGGATGCGCGCCATCCCGTCACTCCTCCCGTCGCCGTACGATGCCGGGCCGCGGCTCGGGCTCTCGTCGCCGGCCGGCCCGTCCCGGACCTCATGGCCGCAGGGGCGTGGCCCCGAACCCCTTTCGGGTCCGGGGCCACGCGCACGCTCCTCGCGGCGGACGCCGCCGGGTCACTGCTGGGGCGGGCGGTGCGGCTGGGGCGGCGGCGGCTGCTCCGTCGTCCCCCCGCCCATCTGGCGCTTCAGCCTGTCCTGAGCGGTGTCGACGTGCCTGCTGTACTTGCCCTGGGTCTTCTCGTCGACGACGTCACCGGCCTTGTCGACGGCCTGCCCGGCCTTGTCCTCGTGGCCCTTGAGCATGCCCTTGAGCTTGTCCATCATCGACATGTCGTGCCCTCCTTGCGGCGGTTTCCAGCCCTTCCAGCATCCGACCGCCCGCCGCATCCCGCATCCGCTGCCCCACGCGGAAGGGGCGCCCCGTTCCGGGACGCCCCTTCCGACCAGCACGTTCAACGCTTCGCCGGCTCTTCGAAAAAACCGCACGCGGTGGGTGTGGGATTTGAACCCACGGTGACTCGCGCCACGACGGTTTTCAAGACCGTTCCCTTAGGCCGCTCGGGCAACCCACCCTCGCCCCGGACCGCCTGGAACGGAGCGGGCTCCAGCGTACCGGCTGGGGAGGGGTCAGTTGTCTCCGGTGCGTTCGCCGAGGACGACCGTGGCCGTGCGGGTCTTGCCGTCCCGCTCGTACGTGATCGAGACCGAGTCGCCGGGCTTGTGGGTCCAGATCTCGCTGATGAGGGTCGGGCCGCTGTCGATCTGGTGGCCTCCGAAGCCGGTGATCACGTCGCCGGCCTTCAGACCGGCCTTCGCCGCCGGGCCGTTCGGGGTGACGGACGGGGTGCCGCCCGTGCCCTGCGCGGCGATCGTTGCGCCCCCGGTCTGATCCGTCATGTTGACCGTCGCGCCGATCACCGGGTAGACCGGCTTGCCGGTCTTGATCAGCTGCTGCGCGACGTTCTTCGCCTGGTTGACCGGGATCGCGAAGCCGAGCCCGATCGAGCCCGCCTGGGACTGGCCGAAGCCGTTCCCGGTGGACTGGATCGCCGAGTTGATGCCGATCACCGCGCCGCTCGCGTCGAGCAGCGGGCCGCCGGAGTTGCCCGGGTTGATCGAGGCGTCGGTCTGCAGCGCGCTCATGTACGAGTTGCCGCCGCCCGCTCCGTCGCCGGAGGCCACCGGGCGGTTCTTGGCGCTGATGATGCCGGTCGTCACGGTGTTCGACAGGCCGAAGGGCGCGCCGATGGCGATCGTCGAGTCGCCGACGGCCACCTTGTCGGAGTCGCCGAGCGGCAGCGGCTTCAGGCCCTTGGGCGCGCTCTTGAGCTTGAGCACGGCCACGTCGTAGCCCTCGGCGCGGCCGACGACCTCCGCGTCGTACGTCTTGCCGTCGGAGAAGGTCACGGAGAGCGCGCCGCCGTCGGCCGCGGAGGCCACCACGTGGTTGTTGGTGACGATGTGGCCTTCCTGGTCGTAGACGAACCCGGTGCCCGTGCCGCCCTCGCCCTGGGGGCTGCTGGACTCCGCGCTGATGGTGACCACGCTCGGCAGCGCCTTCGCGGCGACCGCCGCGACCGTGCCGGGGTCGCGCTTGAAGGAGGCGGGGGCCTCGCCCGAGGAGACGGTCGTGGACGTGGTGCCGACGTCACCGCGCTCGGCGGCCCAGTAGCCGATCCCTCCGCCGACGCCACCCGCGACGAGCGCGGCGACGAGGACGGCCGCGACCATGCCGCCCGCTCTTCTGCGGGGCGCCGCAGGGGCGGCGGGCGGGTGCGGCTGCCCCCAGGCCGGGACGGTCGGCGGGGGCGGCGGCCAGCCACCCGCGGCGGCCGGGGCGGGCGCGGGAGCGGGGGTCGGGGGCTGGGAAGCGTGGGCCGCGGGCTGGGCGGGGGCCGCGGGCTCGGTCGGCGCCGGGGCCGGGGCCGAGGGCGGTACCGGGGGCGCGGCGGGGGCGGCGGCGGGGGGCGTCGCGGGGGAGGGTGGGGCGGACGGGGCGGACGGGCCGGACGGGACAGTCGGGTCCGCCGGAACCTCCGCGCCCTCGTTCTCGGTGCTCACAGCTCGCTCTCCTCGTTCGCCGCTCGTTGGCGTTCGTTGACGTTCGTTGACGTTCGTTGACTGAAGGGTGGTGACCTGCTCAGGGTGGGTGCGATCAGTTTTTCCCACAGGTCGTCAGACCACCGTAAGGCGGAGCTGTGCATCCCCGCCCCATTCTTTATATAGGGACGGAACAGACACGTCCCCGTGCGGCCGCCCCGCCAATGGGACCATGACGCGGTGACTCACGCACGGCAGCAATCGAACAGCGTCCCCGTCCAGGTCGTCGCCCACCGCGGAGCCTCCGAGGACGTACCGGAACACACCCTGGCCGCCTATGTGAAGGCCATCGAGGACGGCGCCGACGCCCTGGAGTGCGACGTCCGGCTCACCGCCGACGGCCACCTCGTCTGTGTCCACGACCGTCGTGTCGACCGTACCTCCAACGGCCGGGGCGCCGTCTCGGCCTTCGAGCTCGCCGATCTCGCCGCGCTCGACTTCGGGGCCTGGCGGGCGTGGGAGGACTCCGGCGAGGGCCCGGACCGCAAGGAACTCGGCTCCACCTCGGTGCTGACCCTGGAGCGGCTGCTCGAACTGGTCGCGGACGCGGGGCGCCGGGTCGAGCTGGCCATCGAGACGAAGCACCCCACGCGCTGGGCGGGCCAGGTCGAGGAGCGGCTGCTCCACCTCCTGAAGCGGTTCGGGCTCGCGGAACCCGCGTCCCCCGCCGAGTCCCCGGTGCGGATCATGAGCTTCTCGGCGCGCTCCCTGGGCCGGATCGCCGCCGCGTCGCCGACCCTGCCGACCGTCTCGCTGACGCAGTTCGTCACCCCGCGCCTGCGCGACGGTCGCCTCCCTGCGGGGGCGCGCATCGCCGGTCCTTCGATCCGGATCGTCCGGCACCATCCGGCCGTGATCCTGCGCCTCCAGAAGGCCGGACACCAGGTCCACGTCTGGACGGTGGACGAGCCGGAGGACGTCGAGCTGTGCGAGCGCCTGGGTGTCGACGCGATCATCACCAACCGGCCCCGGCAGGTCCTCACCCAGCTGGGCCGCTAGCGGGCCGCCGCCGAGGCCATCGCCCCGCGCGTCCCTCCCGTCACGCTCGTCCCCCTCGTCACCTTGCTTACGGGGTGTGCACCGGCGCGTTCGGGGCGTACGCGATCGTCACGAGTGCCCCATCCCACGCGGAACAGTCGGTTTCCGGTCCAGGTCATCGGGGCATCCACTCGGTGGCGTGGGGCAAAGGAGGTCTCGGGGGTGGCGTTGGTGGTGGCACAGGAGGTGCCCACGTCGTCGAGCATGGCCGTACCCCATGGCCCTGCGGGCGTGGGTGTGGCGCGACACCGTATGCGGGACGAGCTGTACCGCAGTGGGGTGTCCGAATCGGTCGTCGACGACGCGGTCCTGATCCTTTCCGAACTGCTCAGCAACGCCTATCGGCACGGCAGGCCGCTGGGGCGGGCGGAGCGGGGGGACGGCGACGTCCTCGCCGCCTGGCGGTTCGAACCGTCCGGTGGCCTGACCGTCGAGGTGACCGACGGCGGGGGTCCGACCAGACCCGTGCCCTCGACGCCCTCGATCACCGCGCGCGGAGGCCGCGGGCTCAACATCATCAGCGCCCTGTCCCAGGACTGGGGCGTGCGCGACAGCGCGGCGGGCGAGGTCACCGTCTGGGCGCGCGTCACCGGCGGCCACCGGCGCGAGGACTTCGCGTCGCGCGTCGTCGCGGGCGGCAGCTCGGGCTTCGACTTCCTGGACGCCTACGAGGACGTGGACTGAAGCGCGCGGGGGTACGGCTGCGGGGCCGCCGCGCCGGGCCGTGCGTACCCCTCGGCCGTGGACCCGCCACCGGCGGATGAGGGGTCACGGCGGCCGGGGCGACTAGGCTCGCGCCCGACACAGCACCGCCGCGATCGGGAGAAAGCCACACCATGGCCAAGAAGCGCCCCCAGACGAAGGCCGGCAAGACCGGCCAGGCACAGGTCACGAACGGGGAGGTCCCGGTCGTCGGCGCCCGCGAGCCGTGCCCGTGCGGTTCGGGCCGCCGCTACAAGGCGTGTCACGGCCGGGCCGCCTCGCACGCCGTGACCGAACACGTCCAGCGCCCCTTCGAGGGTCTGCCCGGCGAGTGCGACTGGGTCGCGCTGCGCGAGCTGGTGCCGGCCGCCACCGTGCCGCTCACCCTGAAGGGCGGGCTGCCCGACGGCGTGCCGTCCGTGACGCTCGCGACCGTGCTGCCCATGGCCTGGCCCGCGCTGCGCCGCGACGACGGTTCGGTCCTCCTCGGCCTGCAGAACGAGTCGTCCTCCGGCGACCTCGCGCGCGACCTGGCCGACACGCTCCAGCGCGCCCTGGAGACCGAGCCGGGCAACCCCGTGCCCGCGCATCGCGTGTCGGCCGAGGGCCCGCGCCTGCAGGACCTGCTCGACCCGGAGGCCGAGTTCGCGCCCGAGGTCCACTCGGGCTTCGAGTTCTGGATCCCGCAGTCCGCGGACGGCGCGGACCCGGAGGTCGCCGCCTCCCTGGAGCGGGCCAACGCCGCCGCGATCCCGACCGTCAAGCTGACGAGCGTGGACTCCTCGTACTGGTGCGAGACGCCGGACAAGAACCACCTGCGCTGGGTCATGCCGTACCCGGAGGAGAAGCTCCTCGACGCGCTCGCCCGCCTGCAGGCCGCCGGGGCCACCTCGCTCGGGCAGGACACCCGGCTCGTGGGCTCGTTCCGCGCCCACGGCCTGATGGTGCCGGTCTGGGACCTGCCGTCCTCGATGACGGCGGACGACTGCGAGAAGCCCGCCGCGGAGTTCGCCGAGCGGCTGACCGAGGCGCTCGCCGTCGACACCCCGCTGACGGCGGAGGAGCGCCGGGCGCGCGGCGGCCTCACGAACCGTCAGGTGACTCTCAGCTGATACCCCAGGTGGTATCGGTGACTGACAGACCGACCAGTCGGTGACGTGCACCACAACCCGGTCTACGGACGGGTAAATCCCTGTCCGAATAACCGAGATCGAATTTGCGAACAGCAGATCTCTTGTTACCGTTCTGGAAGCCCGGTCGCTGGTGCATCCCCCGTCGCCAGCGACCGGGCCTTTCCATGTCCGCGGCCAGGTCGGACGACCGGTGCGGCGCTCAACTTCCTTGGCTGTCCGCCGTGTTGCTTCCGGAGCGGAGCAGCAGCGGGGTGGCGCCCCCTTCGCCCGCTCCCGCGAATTCCGCCACCGCCGAGTACTCCGCTTCGCCCGTTCCACGGGCGCGCTCCCTGGGCGTGTCACAGCTGCCGGGCTCGTCCTGGACGCCCACGGAACACCGCACCTGCACGGTCCGCCCACCGGGCGCCAGCAGGGTGAGGTACGCGTCGAGCTCCCGTCCCGTGGCGTTCCGGTAGTACGTACGCGCCCAGACGTCGGGGCCCTCGGCCAGGACGCAGGTCTGCGCCTCGATCCCGTCCGGTGAGTCGAGTTCGGGGCCGCACCGCGTGATCCGCTCCGCCCGTTCCACCCGTTCCGTCGCCGTGCGCCGGGTCCCGGATGACGGGGAGGGCGGGGACGGGGAGGGGGGAGCGGGAGGGGCGGTCGAGGGGGCCGAGGAGGGGGTACGGGGCCCGGGGTCGTCGAGGCCCGGACCGCCCAGCAGGCCCCGCTCCGGCCCACCCGACCCACCCGAATCGGCCAAAGCGCCGACCGGGCTCCCCGGCCTCGCCGAATGCGCCGGGCCGGAGGGGTCCGCCGGCCCGGAGGGGCCCGCCGGACCCGCGACCGCGACGAGCGGGATCAGGACCGCGGCCGCGACGGCGGCGCCGAGTCCGATCACACGGGGGTTCACCGGACGCATGCGGCCCACCTGCTCCTGGTTTCGTACGGCGCTGGAGATCTCGGACGGTGCGCCGAAGATAGCCGCGGCCGACGGGCGTCCGGCCGGCCGCGCGCCCGTTTCCCGGAGAAGTCGGCCCCGCACGCACCCGTTCGGATGAACGCCCGCCGCCCCGCCCCCCGCGCCCGGGCCGGCCCCCTAGTACGCGAGTCGGCTGCCGCCGCCCGGGGTGCTCGTGCTCGCCTCGACCAGCGCGTCGACGACCGCCTCGACGTCGGGCAGCCACGGCCGCGCCGAGCCCGTGAGCGGGGCCCGTTCCCAGCGCACCTGGCCGGTGCCGGCGACCGAGGGCGGCAGCAGCAGATAGCCGCCCTCGCCGTGGAACCGCAGCGAGCTGGGCACGCTGTCCTTCGCGTACAGCAGCTCGCCGAGCCGTTCGAGGCCGTACGGGGCGACGAGGATCGACCACCGGGTCGGTGTCGCCACCACGGGGCCGAGCCGGATGCCCATCGCGTCGAGCGCGGTCAGCGCCCGCGCGCCGGCCACGGCGGGCAGGCTCACGGCGCAGGGCGCGCGGTCCCCGGTCGCGAGGACCACCGGCGCGTCCGGGCGCCGGGTCCACCACCAGCGGATCATGCGCTCGTCGGTGGTGGCCGCGAGCAATCCGGGGTCGTAGGGGTGGGCGCCCGGCACCACGCATGCGGGGTCGGGGCAGGCGCAGACCGGGCCCGCGGCCGGGCGGGACCCCGTGCGGGTCGCCGCGCCGGCCGCCGTGCGGGGCGCCGCGCCCAGCCCGACGCTGGGCAGGACGGG
Source organism: Streptomyces sp. NPDC003327 (assembly GCF_053589515.1). NCBI lineage: Bacteria > Bacillati > Actinomycetota > Actinomycetes > Kitasatosporales > Streptomycetaceae > Streptomyces > Streptomyces sp. NPDC003327. Next base: position 9,290 of record NZ_JBSFSA010000008.1, read on the forward strand.
CCAGCCCCACTCGACAGCGAAGGTGACCGCCGCGTCGAGCCGGGCCGTCCTCGTCCTGCGCCGGAACCGGAGCCCGCGTCGCCTGCCGAGGATTCCGAGGATCTCGCGCATGAGCGCTCGTTCCTTTCCGTTGAACGCCGAATCCACATCACACCACGTGCGGATCACTTCACCGTGCGTATCAGCGCGTACAAGATCAACGGTGCTTTTGGCCCGCCGTCGCAGCGGGGCCGGTATCAGAGTGGAGCCAGGTCGAAGCCGGTTCGGAACACGTTCCCCGCCACGCGGGGACGGGCTGCGGCCTGCGGCGGAAAAGGTCACCGGGGTTCCGCGTCACGCTCCGGGGCACGTCCAACTGCCCCTGCCTGTCACCGATTACGTACCCAACACGTTCGGAATGACGCGCTTTCAAACGACGCCAGTCGACCGCAAAAGGTGCACTCCGGGGGCAATTTTCGGCCAACTTACCGCCCACTTCAACCCTTCTGCACAAGCCCGCGGAAACGCGCCGGACACCACAAGTCCCATGGGGACAATGCTGGACATCGCCTCTCGGGTGCGTGTACATGTGGAGACATCGAGCGGCGCTAAATCACATGGGGGTTTGCGATGCTATGGCGTCAAACGCACCGGTCGGAAAGCCGACCGGGATGAGCGCCCCACACATGCCGAAAGTGGCCGGAATCGATTCCACGGTTCCCGCTTCCCCGCACACTACGGCGCCCCTCCCCGGCGTTCCCGCGGCGGCGACACCCGCCGACGCCCCCACCGCGCCCGGCGCACTGATCCAGGACCGGCTGGCCGGCTGGGTCTCCGACCTCACCACGCTCCACGAACTCACCGAGCGCCTGATCAGGACCTCCTCCCTCGACGAGGCCCTCCGGGAGACCCTCACCGCGGGCGCCGCACTCGTCGGGGCACGCCGCGGGATGGCCGTCCTGGAGCCCGCCGACGGCCTCGGCCCCACCAGCACCATCGGGCTCGGCCTCGCCCACGCCGACCTCGGCACGATCGAGACCGTCCCGCGGAGCGTCACCAGTTACGGGCGCCTCCTCGACGGCCTCCCCGGCGGACTCACCCCTGGCCTTTCCAGTGACCTTTCCGGTGGCGTTTCCCGCGACCTTCCCGACGACCGCCCCGACGACGTCCGCCGCTCGGGGCCCGGTTCCGGTCCTGGTCCCGGGCCGGGCACCGCCCCGGGAGGCCCCGGCCCCGGCCCCGCACGCGTACCCGACCCGATCGCCATCCGGGACGTCCGCACGGAGGAGGGCCTCGACCCGCGCCACCGCGAGGTCGCCGCGCGGCTCGGCTACGCCGCCAGCTACGCCCTCCCCCTCGCCACCGAGGAGGCGGGCCGCATCGGCGCCACCGTCTGGCTCTACGACGAGCCGGCCGAGCCGAACGAGCGCCAGCGGCACCTCATCGGCCTCTACGGCCGCTTCGCCACCGAGCACCTCGCCCGCCTCCTCCAGGTCGAGCGCGCCCGCGTCCAGGTCACCACCGTCGCCGAGGAGCTGCTGCCCAGCCGCCTCCCGCGCGTCCCCGGCGTCCAGCTCGCCGCCCGCCACCGCACCGGACCGCGGGGCGGCGGCGACTGGTACGACGCGCTGCCGCTGCCCGAGGGGGCCCTCGGCCTCGCGGTCGGCTCCGTCACCGGCTCCGGGCCCGGCGCGCTGGCCGCCATGGGGCGGCTGCGCGCCTCGCTGCGGGCGTACGCGGTGATGGAGGGCGAGGACCCGGTCGCCGTCCTCTCCGACCTGGAGCTGCTGCTGCGGGTCACCGAGCCCGCCCGCTCCGCGACCGCGCTCTTCGCGTACGTCGAGCCGGACCGGCGCAGGCTGGTCCTGGCCGGGGCCGGGCACGCGCCGCCGCTGGTCGTCGGCGAGCGCAGGACCGAGTTCGTGGAGACCACGCTCTCCGCCCCGCTCGGGATGCTCTCCTGCTGGGAGGCGCCCAGCGTGGAGCTCGCCCCCGCACCGGGAGAAACGGTGCTGCTGTACACGGACGGGCTGCTGCGCCGCACCGGCGACGCGACCGACCGCGCCTTCGCCCGGCTGCACGCCGCGGCCGCCGGCGTACCGAAGGCGGACCGGGCGGACCCGGGCGCCGTCGCCGACCACGTGCTGCGGACGCTGCTGCCCGAGGGCCTCGACGCGGGGCCGGACGACGGTGAGGACGTGGTGCTGCTCGCGGCCCGCTTCGAGTGAGCGGGGCGCCTTCACCGCCGAGCCGTTCGGCGCCGGGGCCGCCCTCACCGCCGAAGGGCCGCTTCGTCCCCGGCACCGGGCCGCGGCCCCCGATGCCGGAATCCAAGGCTCCGTTTTCGTGAGACGCGCCACGCCCCGGGCGCCCGGACCCCGGTAACCCGCCGGTAATGGGCCTTCTCGGCCTGGGCCCCCTTCCGTACGACCGTACGATGGTGGGGGTTCAGTGTCGTACCAAGAGGAGGCAGACCCGTGGCCGAGGAGCTCACCCCGGAGACCCCGGAAGAGACCGAAGAGACCACCGAAGAGCAGCCGATCAAGCAGCGCAAGAACGGTCTGTACCCCGGCGTCTCCGACGAGCTCGCCGAGAGCATGAAGTCGGGCTGGGCCGACACCGAGCTGCACGACCTCGCGCCCATCGCGCAGGCCGACCGGACCGCCGCCCGCCGCGCCGCGCTCTCCGCCCGCTTCCCGGGCGAGCGCCTGGTCGTCCCCGCCGGCAACCTCAAGACCCGGTCGAACGACACCGAGTACGCCTTCCGCGCCTCCACCGAGTACGCGTACCTCACCGGCGACCAGACGCAGGACGGCGTCCTCGTCCTGGAGCCCACGGCCGACGGGCACGACGCCACGATCTACCTGCTGCCCCGCTCCGACCGCGAGAACGGCGAGTTCTGGCTCGACGGCCAGGGCGAGCTGTGGGTCGGCCGCCGCCACTCCCTCACCGAGGCCGAGCAGCTCCTCGGCATCCCTGCCAAGGACGTGCGCGAGCTCGCCGCCGCGCTCAAGGAGGCCACCGGCCCGGTCCGCGTCGTCCGCGGCCACGACCGCGGCATCGAGGCCGCGCTGACCGACAAGGTCACCGCCGAGCGCGACGAGGAACTGCGTGTCTTCCTCTCCGAGGCCCGCCTGATCAAGGACCACTTCGAGGTCGCCGAGCTGGAGAAGGCCTGCGCCGCCACCGCGCGGGGCTTCGAGGACGTCGTCAAGGTCCTCGACAAGGCCGAGGCCACCAGCGAGCGCTACATCGAGGGCACCTTCTTCCTGCGCGCCCGCGTCGAGGGCAACGACGTCGGCTACGGCACCATCGCCGCCGCCGGCCCGCACGCCTGCACCCTCCACTGGGTCCGCAACGACGGTGCCGTCCGCTCCGGCGACCTGCTCCTCCTCGACGCCGGCGTCGAGACCACCGAGCTCTACACCGCCGACGTCACCCGCACCCTGCCGATCAACGGCCGGTACACCGACATCCAGCGCAAGATCTACGACGCCGTGTACGAGGCGCAGGAGGCCGGCATCGCCGCGGTGAAGCCCGGCGCCGCCTACCGCGACTTCCACGACGCCGCCCAGCGCGTCCTCGCCGAGAAGCTGGTCGAGTGGGGCCTCGTCGAGGGCCCGGTCGAGCGCGTCCTCGAGCTGGGGCTCCAGCGCCGCTGGACCCTGCACGGCACCGGCCACATGCTCGGCATGGACGTCCACGACTGCGCCGCCGCGCGCACCGAGGCGTACGTCGACACCACGCTCGCGCCGGGCATGTGCCTGACCGTCGAGCCCGGCCTCTACTTCCAGGCCGACGACCTGACCGTGCCGGAGGAGTACCGGGGCATCGGCGTCCGGATCGAGGACGACATCCTCGTCACGGAGGACGGCAACCGGAACCTCTCCGACCAGCTGCCGCGCCGGTCCGACGAGGTCGAGGCGTGGATGGCCGGCCTGAAGGGCTGACCTCCGCTCCTGTCACCGCGTACGTACGAGGGGCCCCGCCGGGTGACCGGTGGGGCCCCTCGGCATGCGGGCCCGGGCTCCCGTCGGCATGCGGGCCCGGGCTCCCGGCTCGCTCAGGCCAGCAGCAGCGAGGGGCTGTCCTTCCACTTCAGGAGCTTGTCGAAGCTGACGACGGCGCCGCCGCGGACCGATCGGTTGCCGAACTGCACGTGGTCGGCGAGCTCCTCGATGAGGCGCAGCCCGCGCCCGCTCTCGGCGGTGCTCACCACGGTCACGGCGGGGGGCGCGCTCGCCCGGGCGGCGGGGGCGGCGAACCCCGGGCCCGAGTCGGCGACCTCGATGCGACAGGTCTCGCCGTCCAGATAGGCCGTCACGCGGTAGGCCTCCGAGGCCGCGGCCCGGCCGTCCGCGCCCGGCCGCCCGCCGTGCTCGACGGCGTTCGCACAGGCCTCGGTCAGCGCGACCGACAGTTCGAACGACACGTCGGGATCGACACCCGCCGTCTCCATCGTGCCCAGGAACAGCCGTCGGGCGAGGGGCACGCTCGCGGCCTCGCGCCGCAGATGGAGTGACCACCAGATGCTCATGCTCCAGCCTCCCGGCAGCGGCTCGACATACCGATACGTATTGCCGGGGGACGCGCTCCGTAAGCGCGGGAACCGGTCAAGAGCGCTCGTTCGGCGGATGCGACCTTCGAGGGGCGCGGTGTATGCGCAGGTGTACGCGGGGGAGTGCGCGCGGGGGCACACGCGGGGGCGTGCGCAGTGGATCTCGGTTCGAAGAGGAGCAAGCCCGCCGAGAAGCGACCTTCCGGACCTGCCGCTCGGGGGTGGGGCGCGTGGTGCGATGATGGGCCCGCCATGTCTGCCCCCGCGCTCGCTCCACGGCTGCTGAGGGCCGCGGTGTTCGCCGCGGTCTGCGTCGTGCTGTCCGGGCTCGGACACGCGCTCGCCGCCTGTGCGGGCATCGCCCTGTGGACCCTCGCCGCCGGTTTCCTCGGCGTCTTCGGGACCGTCCTCCTCTTCACCGACCGCGACCGCTCCCTCGGTTTCGTCGTGGGCGCCCTCGCGGGCGGACAGCTCGGCCTGCACGTCCTCTTCGGCTTCGGCCAGCGGCACCTCGCCCTGGGCGAGCAGGCCGACGAGGCGCTCGTACGGTTCGCCGCCCGGCTCGTCTGCGGGGCGGGCGGCGCGGCCCTCAGCCCGGCCGACGCCGCCAGGATCGTCACGGACGCCGGACTCGACCCGGCCGACGCGGTCGCCGCGTCCCACGCGGGGCACTCGGCGGTCGCGGCCGGGACGGGCGGCGCCGCGGGCGCCCCGGTCGGAGAGCTGCTGCCGAGCCTGCCCATGATCCTGGGTCACCTGCTCGCGGCCCTCGTCACCGGCTGGCTGCTGCGGCGCGGCGACCGCGCCCTGGTCCGTCTCGTCCGGCTCTCCGAGCAGGGCGCGGCGGAGCTGGCCGAGTGCGCCACCGTCCGGTCGTTGCGGGGCGCGCTCCGTCTCGTACGGGCGTTGCTCGCCGGACTGGCGACGGCGCCGGGCACGGGGCCGGGCACCCGCGCGCGTACGGCCTTCGACTCCTCGCCGCCTCCGGTGGCCGAGGCCCTCCAGCACGTGGTGATCCGGCGCGGTCCGCCCGCCGCCGACTGCGTCCTCGCAGCCTGACGCGGTCCGCTCACCGGGAGCGGGGCCGCGCCCGTGCGCGTGCCCGGCCGGACTCCGTCCGGCGGTGCGGCGCGCCGGACCCCCTCGTCACCTCTCCGAGCTGGAGTGTCTTCTGCCATGACCGTTTCCCGTATCGCCACTTCCCGTGCCGCCGCCTCCCGTGTCGCCACGCGCGTCGCCCTCGCCGCGGGGGTCGCCGCCTCCTCGGTGGTCCTCCTCTCCGGTCCGGCGTTCGCGCACGTCAGCGTGCAGCCGCAGGGCGAGGCCGCCAAGGGCGGCTACGCGACCGTCAACGTCAAGGTCCCGAACGAGCGCGACAGCGCCTCCACCGTGAAGGTCGAGGTCAACTTCCCGCTCGACCACCCGCTGGCCTCCGTCATGCCGCAGCCCGTGCCCGGCTGGAAGGCCGAGGTGACGAAGACCAAGCTCGACAAGCCGCTGAAGCTGCACGGCAAGGAGATCAACGAGGCCGTCTCCAAGGTGACCTGGACCGCCGACGGCTCGAAGATCGGTCCCGGTCAGTTCCAGCAGTTCCCGCTCTCGCTCGGCCAGCTGCCCGAGGACGCCGACCAGCTCGTCCTCAAGGCGATCCAGACGTACGACAACAAGGAGGTCGTGCGCTGGATCGAGGAGCAGAAGGAGGGCGCGGAGGAGCCGCAGAACCCGGCCCCCGTCCTCAAGCTCTCCGCCGCGTCCGACGACCACCACGGTGGCGGCTCCGCCACCGCCGCGCCGACCGCCACCGCCACCACGGAGGCGGAGGACGGGCACGACGACGCCACGGGCGGCCACGGCGAGACGGCGTCCGCCGACGCCTCGTCCGCCTCCTCCACCGACACCACGGCCCGGGTCCTCGGCGTCGTCGGCATCGTCGTCGGCGTCGCCGGTGTCGCCTTCGGCGTGCTCGCCGGCCGTCGCCGCTCGGCCTGACGGCCCCACCCCCTCCCGAAGAACTCGGAAAGAACCACCATGTCCGAAATGAAGACGTCCCCTTCGTCGGCCGACGGCAACGGAACCGGCAACCGAACCGGTAACGGAACCGGCCGGCCCGGCCGACGCACCCCGCTGATCGTCGCGGCCGTCGCGATCGTCGCCGCCGTCGGCATCACGGCGGCCGTCGGCCTCGGCGGCGAGGACGGCACGAAGCCGTCCTCCGGCGCCGTCGCCGAGGTCTCCGGCGGCACCGACCCGACCAAGGCGGCCACGGTCCTCGACCGGCCGTTCACCAAGCCCGACCTCGTCCTCACCGACACCAAGGGCGAGGCGTACGACCTCCGCGAGCGCACCAAGGGCAAGCCGACGCTGATCTACTTCGGCTACACGCACTGCCCCGACGTGTGCCCGCTGACGATGAGCAACATCGCCGTCGCCAAGAAGCAGCTCCCCAAGGCCGACCAGGACAAGCTCCAGGTCGTCTTCGTCACCACCGACCCCGAGCGGGACACCTCCGCCGAGCTGGCCAAGTGGCTGCCCGCCGCGGGCGACCCCTCCTTCACCGGTCTCACCGGCGACTTCGCGACGATCCAGGCCGGCGCCCGCCAGCTCGGCATCGGCATCGACCCGCCGAAGAAGGAGAAGGGCGGCAAGGTCGTCTCCATGCACGGGGCCCAGGTGATCGCGTTCTCCCCCACCACCGACCAGGGCTACGTCCTGTACGGCGAGGGCGCGACCGTCGACGACTACGCCAAGGACCTGCCGAAGCTCATCAAGGGGGAGAACCCGTGACCCGCCGCACCACCACCCTGGCCGCCGCGGTGGCCCTCGCCACCGCGCTCACGCTGACCGGCTGCTCCTCGGACGGCGGGGACGGCGACGGCGACGGGCCGGCGCTGAAGGTCAGCGGCGCGTTCATGCCGCAGCCCGTGAGGGACATGGCGGGCGGGTTCCTCACCATCACGAACAACAGCGACACGGCGGACAAGCTCACCTCCGTCACCAGCCCGCTCTCGGACGACGTGCAGATCCACGAGACCAAGAACCAGAAGATGCGGCAGGTGACGTCCTTCGACATCCCCGCCCACGGCGAGCTGAACCTCGAACGCGGCGGCAGCCACATCATGTTCATGGACATCAAGCAGAAGCCGAAGCAGGGCGACAAGGTCCGCATCGCGCTGCACTTCGAGAAGTCCGACCCCATCGAGGTCGAGCTCCCCGTCGAAGCCGCCACCCACAACCCTCGGCAGCACTGAGTCCGTTGACGGAGTGACCCAGAGATGACAACCACCGCCCCGCGCCTCGGTGCCGCACTCGCCCGGCTGCTGCTCGTCGCGGCCGCGCTCCTCGGCACGCTCCTCGCCGGCGCCGTCCCCGCCTCCGCGCACGCGGCGCTCACCGGGAGCGACCCCAAGGACGGGGCGGTGGTCGCCACCGCCCCCAAGGAGGTCAACCTCACCTTCTCCGAGCAGGTCGCCATGAGCGCCGACTCCATCCGGGTCCTCGACCCGGCGGGGCGCCGCGTCGACACCGGCGAGATCCGCGACCTGTGCAGCGGCGCGATCGTCCGGTACGGCGTGGGCCTGCGCGCCGGACTGCCCGACGGCACCTACACCGTGGCCTGGCAGACCGTCTCCGCCGACAGCCACCCCATCGCCGGGGCCTTCACCTTCTCCGTCGGCGCGCCCTCGCAGACCGCCGTCGCCCTGCCGGAGCAGTCGGCCGGCGGGGGGACCGTCGGCGTCCTCTACGGCATCGCGCGCTACGTCTCGTACGCCGCCTTCGCCGTCCTCGCCGGCGGCTGCGCCTTCGTCCTGGTCTGCTGGCCGCGCGGCGCCCGGGTCCGGGCGGTGCAGCAGACCGTATCCCGCGCCTGGCTGACGCTCACCTGCGCCACCCTGGCCCTGCTGCTGCTGCGCAACCCGTACACCGGTTCCGGCCGACTCGCCGACGTCTTCGACCTGGCCGGTCTCAAGGCCGTCCTGGAGACGAAGACGGGCGCCGCGCTCACCTCCCGTCTGCTGCTCCTCGGCGCGGCCGCGCTGTTCGTGGCCGTCCTCTTCGGCGCGTACGCCCGCCGGACCGACCCGAAGGAGAAGAAGGACCTCGCCTTCGGTCTGGGCCTGGGCGGCACCGTCGTCGCCGCCGGCATCGCCGGCACCTGGGCGCTGGCCGAGCACGCCTCCACCGGTCTCCAGCCCGGCATCGCGATGCCGGTCGACATCCTGCACCTCCTCGCCGTCGCCGCCTGGCTCGGCGGACTGACCGTCCTGCTCGTCTCGCTGTACCGTGCCCCGGCCCCGTCCGTGGACCGCGCGGCCGTCGAACGGTTCTCGAAGCTGGCGTTCGGCTCCGTCGCCGTCCTCGTCGCCACCGGGCTCTACCAGGCCTGGCGCCAGGTCGGCTCCTGGTCCGCCCTCACCGGCACCCGGTACGGCCAGCTCCTCCTGGTCAAGGTGGGCCTCATGGCCGTCCTGGTGGGCATCGCCTGGATCTCCCGCCGCTGGACCCAGCGCCTGACCGCGTCGGCCCCGACCGAGGCCGAGCCCGAGCCCGACGCCGGCCCCGACGCCGAGGTCGAGCCCACGGATGGTCCCGAGGCCGGGCTCACAGGCGAACCCGAGGCTGAGCGCGAGCCCGAGCCCACCGAGGAGGGCGAGCCCGAGCCCGAGCCCCACGCGGAGGGCGGCACCCCCGAGGTGGACGCCCCCGAGGTGGACGCCCGGCGGGCGGCCCAGCTCGCCCGGCAGCGGGCCGCCGTCGCCACCGCCCGCCGCAAGCGGGAGCGGGACGCCGATCCCGAACGGACGGGACTGCGCCGCTCGGTGCTGACCGAGGCCGCCGTCGCCGTCGTCCTCCTCGCCGTGACCACCGTCCTCACCTCCACCGAGCCCGGCCGCACCGTGGAGGAGGCCGGTCGGACCGGCACCGCCGCGGGACCCGCCGCCGTGCCCGACCGGCCCGTCGACATCCGGCTGCCCTTCGACACCGGCGGCGTCGACGGCAAGGGCGTCGTACGGCTCAGCCTCGACCCAGGCCGCACCGGCGCCAACGCGCTCCACCTCTACGTCGAGCGGCCCAACGGCAAGCCCCTCGACGTCCCGGAGATCAAGGTCGCCCTGACCCTGGAGGCCAAGGACATCGGCCCGCTGCCCGTCTCCCCCGACCGGATCCAGACCGGACACTGGAGCGCGAGCGGCGTCCAGATCCCGATGCCGGGCGAGTGGAAGATCCAGGTGACCGTGCGGACCTCCGACATCGACCAGACCACCATCGACAAGAACGTGAAGATCGGCTGACCTCGTGACCGAGACCGAGAGCGACACCCCCGAGATCTCCCGCCGCCGTCTGCTCGGCACCGTCGGCGCTGCCGGTGCGGCCGGCCTGGTCGTCGGCGCGGCCGGCGGCGCCGGGATCTCCGCGGCACTGTCGGGCGACGACGCCGGGAACGGCTCGGGCACCGGCGGCTCCCCGACCCTGACCAGCGTCGGTGCGACCCGGGTGATGTTTCACGGGAAACATCAGGCGGGCATCACCACCCCCTCCCAGTCACGCGGCCATCTGATCGCCTTCGACCTCGCCCCCGGCGCGGGACGCAAGGAGGCCGCCGCCCTGCTGCGCCGCTGGTCCGCCACGGCGAAGGCGCTCATGGCGGGTGAGGCCCCGGTGGACGACACCGGTGTCGCACTCGACGCGGGTCCCTCCTCTCTCACGGTGACCTTCGGCTTCGGCCGTACCTTCTTCGACCGCACCGGCCTCGTCTCCCGGCGGCCCGAGCGGCTCGAACCGCTGCCTCCCTTCTCCTCCGACGCGCTCGACCCGCGCCGCTCGGACGGCGACCTCTGGGTGCAGATCGGCGCCGACGACGCCCTCGTCGCCTTCCACGCGCTGCGGGCGGTGCAGAAGGACGCCGGGGACGCCGCCCGGGTCCGCTGGCAGATGAACGGCTTCAACCGCTCGGCCGGGGCGACGGCGAAGCCGATGACCGCGCGCAATCTGATGGGGCAGATCGACGGCACGGGCAACCCGAAGCCCACCGATCCCGACTTCGACCGCCGGATCTTCGTCCCCGCCGGAGGCCCCGGCGGGGACGGCCAGGAGTGGATGGCCGGCGGCTCCTACGCGGTGGTGCGCCGCATCCGCATGCTGCTCGACAACTGGGAGAAGCTCTCCCTGGACACGCAGGAGAAGGTCATCGGGCGACGGAAGTCCGACGGGGCCCCGCTGACCGGCGGGACGGAGACGACCGAGCTCGACCTGAACAAGCTCGGCCCGGACGGTGAGCTCGTCATCCCCGACAACGCCCACGCCCGGATCTCCGCCCCCGAACAGAACGGCGGGGCGGCGATGCTCCGCAGGCCCTTCTCCTTCCACGACGGGATCGGCCAGGACGGCACCCCGGACGCCGGTCTCCTCTTCGTCTGCTGGCAGGCCGACCCGCTCAGGGGCTTCGTGCCGGTGCAGCGCAAGCTCGACCGGGGCGACGCTCTCTCCGCGTTCATCCGGCACGAGGCGAGCGGTCTCTTCGCCGTACCCGGCGGCCCCGCCGAGGGCGAGTACGTGGGACAGCGGCTGCTGGAGGGGTGAGCGGGGGGCCGGGCCCATTAGGGTGACGGTATGTCCGCCACCCGGTATACGTATCTCGGTCCCGAAGGCACCTTCACGGAGGCCGCGCTGCGGACGCTGCCCGAGGCGGCGACGCGCGAGCTCGTCCCGATGGTCTCCGTCCCGGCCGCGCTCGACGCCGTCCGGAACGGGGAGGCCGCCGCCGCGCTCGTACCGATCGAGAACTCGGTCGAGGGCGGCGTGACCGCGACCCTGGACGAGCTGGCCTCCGGCGAGCCGCTGATGATCTACCGCGAGGTGCTGCTGCCGATCGCCTTCGCGCTGCTCGTCCGGCCCGGGACCAAGCTGTCGGACATCAAGACGGTCACCGGTCACCCGGTGGCCCAGCCGCAGGTGCGGAACTGGCTGCGGGCCCACCTCCCCGACGCGCTGTGGGAGTCCGCCGCCTCCAACGCGGACGGCGCCCGGCTGGTCCAGGAGGGCCGCTTCGACGCTGCCTTCGCGGGCGAGTTCGCTGCGGCGACGTACGGCCTGGAAGCGCTGGTCACCGAGATCCACGACGCGGAGAACGCCGAGACGCGTTTCGTGCTCGTGGGCCGTCCGGCCCGGCCGGCGGCGCCGACGGGAGCGGACAAGACCTCGGTGGTGCTGTGGCTGGGTGACGATCATCCGGGTGCCCTCCTCGAACTGCTCCAGGAATTCGCGGTGCGCGGGGTGAACCTGATGCTGATCCAGTCCCGGCCCACGGGCGCGGGGATCGGCAACTACTGCTTCGCGGTCGACGCGGAGGGCCATATCTCGGACCGCCGGGTGGGCGAGGCGCTGATGGGGCTGAAGCGGATCTGCCCCAAGGTGCGGTTCCTCGGGTCGTACCCGAGGGCGGGCGTCGCGGCGAAGGACGTGCGGCCGCTGCGGCGCGGGACGTCGGACGAGGAGTTCACGGCGGCCTCCGATTGGCTGGCGAGGGCCCAGGACGGTCGGGCCTGACGCCATACTGACCGACCGCTCCGGCCGCCGGGCCCGGTCGTCCACAGGTACGCATCAATAGTCCTACCTGCATACTTTTCGGTTACCCACAGAGGTTATCCACAGCCTCCGGGTCCGCCCTGGGGACAAGTCGACACCGCACCCCGACAAGGTCGACAAATCGCCCTGACCACCTCACCACCGCTTCGCGCCCGTCCACAGCGGCCGGCCGCCCACCACGTCAGCGATCCCCGCAGGACCCACTCGTTGGAGCGAGCAATTCCCACCTGAATGAGTGGGTCCATGGTGTTTGATCACGGAATTCCCAGGAGTGGCGAGCGAAATCCCCGTAACCTTCCTCGTAATCCACAGAACATCCGCACAGCCTGTGGATAACTGAATGGAGGGCCCCCGATCCCGGCATTCCCAAGGATCTCAATTCGGGCAAAACAACACGCTCGACCTTATCCGGCGAGGTCGGCGGAGCACGCCCGGTAGCCTGGTGGGGTGATTGACCTTCGCCTGCTCCGTGAGGACCCCGACCGTGTTCGCGCCTCCCAGCGCGCCCGTGGAGAGGACGTCGAGCTCGTCGACGCCCTGCTCTCCGCCGATGAGCGGCGCAGGTCGTCCGGCGTCCGCTTCGACGAGCTCCGATCCGAGCAGAAGGCGCTCGGCAAGCTGATCCCCAAGGCCTCCCCGGAGGAGCGCGCCACGCTCCTGCAGAAGGCCGAGCAGCTCAAGACCGACGTCAAGGCCGCCGAGGCCGAGCAGAACGAGGCCGACGAGACCGCCAAGCGGCTCCTCCTCCAGCTCGGCAACCTCGTCCACGAGGACGTTCCCGTCGGTGGCGAGGAGGACTTCGTCGTCCTCGAGACGCACGGCACCATCCGCGACTTCGCGGCCGAGGGCTTCGAGCCCAGGGACCACCTGGAGCTGGGCGAGGCGCTCGGCGCCATCGACGTCGAGCGGGGCGCCAAGGTCTCCGGCTCGCGCTTCTACTACCTGACCGGCGTCGGCGCCCTCCTGGAGCTGGCGCTCGTCAACGCGGCGATCGCCCAGGCCACCGAGGCCGGCTTCATCCCCATGCTGACCCCCGCGCTGGTCCGCCCGCGCGCCATGGAGGGCACCGGCTTCCTCGGCCAGGCCGCCGAGAACGTGTACCACCTGGAGAAGGACGACTACTACCTCGTCGGCACCTCCGAGGTCCCCCTCGCCGCGTACCACATGGACGAGATCATCGACGCCGACAAGCTGCCGCTGCGGTACGCGGGCTTCTCGCCCTGCTTCCGCCGCGAGGCCGGCACGTACGGCAAGGACACCCGGGGCATCTTCCGCGTCCACCAGTTCGACAAGGTCGAGATGTTCTCGTACGTCGCGCCCGAGGACGCGGAGAACGAGCACAAGCGGCTCCTGGAGTGGGAGAAGCAGTGGCTCACCTCGCTGGAGCTGCCGTTCCAGGTCATCGACGTCGCCACCGGTGACCTCGGCGCATCCGCCTCCCGCAAGTTCGACTGCGAGGCCTGGATCCCGACCCAGGGCAAGTACCGCGAGCTGACCTCGGCCTCCAACTGCGACAGCTTCCAGGCCCGCCGCCTCTCCGTCCGCATGCGCGACGAGCAGGGCGGCAAGAAGACGGTGCAGCCGCTGGCCACCCTGAACGGCACGCTCTGCGCCGTACCGCGCACGATCGTCGCGATCCTGGAGAACCACCAGCTCGCCGACGGTTCGGTGCGCGTCCCCGAGGTGCTGCGCCCCTACCTGGGCGGTCGTGAGGTCCTGGAGCCGATCGCCAAGTGAGCCGCTTCCCCTACCGCCTGGTCGCGACGGACCTCGACGGCACGCTGCTGCGGGCCGACGGGTCCGTCTCGGACCGCACCCGGGCCGCGCTCGCCGCCGCGACGGCCGCGGGCGCCGCGCACATCGTGGTCACCGGCCGGGCGGTGCCCTGGACGCGGCACATCCTCGACGACCTCGGCTACGAGGGGATCGCGGTGTGCGGCCAGGGCGCGCAGGTCTACCACGCCGGTGAGCACCGGCTGCTGACCTCGCTGACCCTGGACCGGCAGCTCGCCGGCCTCGCCCTGTCCAAGATCGAGGCGGAGGTCGGCCCGCTGGCCCTCGCCGCGAGCCGAGACGGCCTGGAGGGCGAGGTCCTGATGGGCCCCGGCTACCGGGCGCACGAGGGGCCGCTGCCGTACGTGCCGTACGAGGACCCGACGGAGATCTGGGCGGCGCCGCTCACCAAGCTGTACATCCAGCACCCGACGCTCTCGGACGACGAGCTGACCGGGCTCGCGCGCGAGACGGTCGGCGGGCTGGTGGACGTCGTCATGGCGGGCCCGGGGATCGTGGAGATCCTCCCGCTCGGCCTCAGCAAGGCGACCGGTCTCTCGCTCGCGGCGCGCCGGCTCGGCGTGAAGGCGGCGGAGACCATCGCCTTCGGCGACATGCCGAACGACATCCCGATGTTCGGCTGGGCGGCGCGGGGCGTGGCCATGGCCAACGCCCACGCGGAGCTGCGGGCGGTGGCCGACGAGGTGACCGCCTCCAACGAGGAGGACGGCATCGCGCTCGTCCTGGAACGCCTGCTGGCTCCCTGATCCCGGGCGCCCGCGCCGACGGCACACGCCCCCGGCGTACGCCCCTGCTGTACCCCTGCTGTACGTGCGAAGGCCCGCTCCCCCAGGGAGCGGGCCTTCGTCGGTCGCGGCCCGCGCGGACCGTGATCCGCGCGCTCGAAGCGGCCGCCACCGGGGGATCCCCCGTGTCCCCCGCACAACTAGTCTGCGCCCGGCCCCTGTTCGGGAGCGAACGGTTTTTCCCGTCCCGGAGGCCCCGGAGGCCCCGGAGGTCCCGGAGGTCCCGGAGGCACCGGCGGTCCCACGCGCCCCGGGGGCCCCGCGAGCCCCGGCGGCCCCGCACCCCGGGTCAGCGGAAAGCAGGCCAGGCCGATCGCGAGCGAGATCGCGTGCCCGAGGTCCGTGTACGTACGGTCGGCGAGCAGCGGTACGAGGAAGAGGGCCACCGCCCCGGCGAGGTAGAGCCACCGCCACGGCCGCGCGATCCGGTAGGTGAGGACGCCGGCGGAGGCGGCGAGCCCGTAGCTGACCCCGATGTCGACGACGTGGGTCATGCTGCGCGGCACGTCGTGGTCGCGGATCGCCAGGAGGACCACCTGCTGGCTGACGAGGGTCGCCGCGATGTGCGCGACGGCGACGGTGAAGAGCCACCGCAGGGTGCCGAGCCAGCGCTCCACGGGCGCGTGAAGGAGCTCGAAGAGCGCCGCGTAGAGCAGCAGGTCCGCCGGGTCCTCGATCCAGAAGGCGCTGCCCAGCAGGGCACGGACGGGATGGTGGGCGAGCTGGTGGAGATTGCTGCTGTTGCGGTGGAGGAGGTAGGAGTCCAGGCCGGCCGGTGCCAGCGCGAGGGCGAGGCTCGTGACCGCGATGACGGCGAGCCAGAGATGCGTACCGGGTGACGAACGCACCCACGACCTGATCGGTCGGGACGGTTCGCCACCCGGGGAGATGTCGCTCGGCACCTTCCAGTGCCTATCACCCGGACCTGTCGGGGCCCGGGAGGCCCCTCAGAAATTGATCATGTGTCCGGCGATGCCGTGGATCGCTTCCTTGACGGCCTCGCCGAGGGTCGGGTGCGCGTGGACGTTCCGCGCGACCTCGTGGACCGTGAGGTCCCACTGCTGGGCCAGGGTCAGCTCGGGCAGCAGCTCGGTGACGTCCGGGCCGATCAGGTGGGCGCCGACGATCTCGCCGTACTTCGCGTCGGCGACGATCTTCACGAAGCCGGTGGAGTCGCCGAGGCCGTGCGCCTTGCCGTTCGCCATGAACGGGAACTTGGCGACCTTGACGTCGTACCCCTTCTCGCGGGCCTGCGCCTCCGTGTAGCCGAAGCTGGCGATCTGCG
Source organism: Streptomyces sp. NPDC003327 (assembly GCF_053589515.1). Classification (NCBI taxonomy): domain Bacteria; kingdom Bacillati; phylum Actinomycetota; class Actinomycetes; order Kitasatosporales; family Streptomycetaceae; genus Streptomyces; species Streptomyces sp. NPDC003327. Next base: position 25,275 of record NZ_JBSFSA010000008.1, read on the forward strand.
GCTGGCAGTAGGTGGCGCGCGGGATCATCGCGTAGTCGAGCTCCATGGTCTCGGCGTCCGCGATGGTCTCGGCGGCGATGACGCCCATGGCCTCGGCGGTGTGCGCGAGCATGAGCTTCGCGGTGACGTCGCCGATGGCGTAGATGTGCGGGACCGAGGTGCGGGCGCGGCCGTCGACCTCGATGGCGCCGCGATCGGTGAGGGCGACGCCGGTGTTCTCCAGGCCGTAGCCCGAGACGTTCGGGGCGAAGCCGATGGCCTGCAGGACCTTGTCGGCCTCCAGGACCTTGCTCGCGCCGTCCTTGCCGGTGACGGTGACGCGGACCTGCGGGCCGGACTCGTCGATGGCCTCGACGCGGGTCGAGGTGAGGACGTCGATGCCGAGCTTGCGGTACTGCTTGGCGAGCTCCTTCGAGACCTCCTCGTCCTCCAGCGGGGCCATCCGGTCGAGGAACTCGACGATGGTGACCTTGGTGCCGTAGTTGTTCAGCACGTACGCGAACTCGATGCCGATCGCGCCGGCGCCCGCGATGACGATCGACTTCGGGGCGTCCTCGGCGAGGATCTGCTGCTCGTACGAGACGACGCGGTCGCTCAGGGAGGTGCCGGGGAGCAGGCGCGGGGAGGCGCCGGTGGCGATGATGCAGTTGTCGAAGGTGATCGTCTGCGTCGTGCCGTCCGACTTCGCCACCTGGAGGGTGTTCGCGTCGAGGAAGGTGCCCCGGCCGTCGAACTCGGTGATCCCGTTCTTCTTCATGAGGAAGTGGACGCCCTTGACGCGGCCGTCCGCGACCGTGCGGCTGCGACGGTAGGCGTCGCCGTAGTCGAAGGTGACCGTGCCGTCGACCTTGATGCCGAAGGTCTTGGCCTCGTGGTTGAAGATGTGGGCGAGCTCGGCGTTGCGCAGCAGCGCCTTGGTGGGGATGCAGCCGACGTTCAGGCAGACACCGCCCCAGTACTTCTCCTCGACGACCGCGACCCGCTTGCCCAGCTGGGCGGCGCGGATGGCGGCGACGTAGCCGCCGGGGCCAGCTCCGAGTACGACGACGTCGAAGCGGTCTGACATGACTGACTCCCGAGGTGGTGAGGGTGTTCGGTCCACGTACGAGTCCACGTACGGCCCCACAGTAGTCCCGTGTCCCTCCGGGGCCCGGCGTCGGCCGCCCGTGACCGGACCGTCCGGGACGGTCCGGTCACGGTGACGGGCGACGGCGGGCGGAACCCCCCGGGCCGCTACTCCTCGCCGGCGAGCGTGAGGGTCCGGAGCTTGTGGCCGGCGAACCAGGTGGCCGCGACCGTGACGGCGACGAGCAGCACCGAGGCCGTCGGAAGGGCCACGTCCGAGCTGATCAGGCCCTCTCCGGTGACCTTCTCCGCGAGGGCGAGCGCCCACTGCTGCACGCTCAGGGTCCGGGCGCCCGCGATGAGGGAGCCGAACAGGGTCTCCCAGACGAGGGCGTAGACCAGACCGATGACCACCGCGTGCCGGCTGACCGTGCCCAGCAGCAGGAACAGCGCGCTGTACGCGATGGAGGCCACCAGGGCGGCGACGGTGTAGGCGACGGCGACCTGCTGGCCGTTGCCGTTGAGGATGAACCCGGCGATCAGCGTCGGGACGGCGGAGAAGACCATCGTCACCGCGATCGCGACGATCAGCTTGGTGAGGATGATCGTGGGCCGCTTCACCGGCTTCGACAGCAGGTAGACGATCGAGCCGTCGTCGATCTCGGGGCCGATGGCGCCCGTGCCGGCGATGACGCCGATCAGCGGCACCATCGTGGCGAGCGCGAAGCCGCCCAGGACGTCGGCGGCGACCTGGTCGTCGGCGCCGTTGAGGAAACGGATGGCGGCGGCGATGACCAGCAGCATCGCGGGCAGCAGGAAGAGGATCGCGGCCCTGCGGCGGCCCAGGAGGGCCCGGTAGGTGAGCCGGGCGACGGTGGGGTTGTACATCGGTCAGGCTCCTTTCAGGCCGCGACGAGGTACGAGAAGACCGATTCGAGGGACTCGTCGGAGGGCGAGACCGTGAGCAGGCGGATGCCCCGCTCGCGCGCGACCTTCGGCAGCAGCTCCGTGAAGCGCCCGAAGTCGACGGCCTGGATGCGCAGTCCGCCCTCCACGTGGTCGACCTCGATGCCGGCCGTGGACGGGTCGGCGATCAGTGCGGCGGCCAGCGCCCGGTCGTCGCTGGAGCGGACGAGGTAGCGGTGCGGCCGGTCCGTCATGAGACGGCGGATCCGGCGGAAGTCGCCGGAGGCCGCGTGGCGGCCGGCCACGATCACCTCGATGTGCGAGGCGAGCTGCTCGACCTCCTCCAGGATGTGCGAGGAGAACAGGACCGTGCGTCCCTCGGCGCCCATCCGCCGCAGCAGGTCCATGAGCTGCATGCGCTGCCGCGGGTCCATGCCGTTGAACGGCTCGTCGAGCAGGAGCACGGACGGCTCGTGGACGAGGGCCGAGGCCATCTTCACGCGCTGCCGCATGCCCTTGCTGTACGTGGAGATGCGCCGGTCCTGGGCGTACTCCATCTCCACCGTGGCGAGCGCCCGTTGCGCCTCCGCGTCGCCGAGGCCCTGCAGCTCGGCGTTGGCGACGACGAACTCCCGGCCGGTGAGGAAGTCGTACATGGCCTCCCGCTCGGGGACGACGCCGATCTGCCGGTAGACCGACTCGTTCCGCCAGATCGTCTGCCCGTCGAGGGTGACGGTGCCGGTGGAGGGGTCGAGGAAGCCGCCCAGCATGTTGATGAGCGTGGACTTGCCCGCGCCGTTGGGGCCGAGGAGGCCGGTGACGCCCGGGCCGATGGACATCGTGACGTCGTTGACCGCGACGACGTTGCCGAACCAGCGCGAGACGTGGTCGATGTGGAGCGTGGTCACAGCCCGACCTTTCGGTAGCGGCGCATCAGGACGCCGTACGAACCGGCGATCAGCGCGAGGACGACGAGGAGGTAGACCACGCCGACACCGGCGCCCGGGCCGCCGAGCTCGGGGAACATGGGCGGTGCACCGAGGAACGCGGTCTGCACGCCGTCGACGAGGGTGATCGGCGAGAACAGGCCGATCCACTCGATGGCGCCCGTGTTCTCCGTGGCGTAGGCGATGCCCATGAGGGTGGAGACCGCGCCGTACGAGATGGTGAGGACCGCGATCACGGCGGCGACGCCGAAGCCGCGGCGCGGGGTGAGGGCCGCCATGACGAGACCGATGCCGCCGAAGAGCAGCGACAGCAGCAGTACGGAGACGAGTCCCTGCCCGAGCATCTTGGTCTGCTCGGCGAAGTCCATCTTGGCGAGCAGCGAGCCGATCCACATGATCAGCAGCGGAGCGGCGGTGAGGACGAAGAGCGCCGAGGCCATCGCGCCGTACTTGGCGAGGACGTAGTCCCCGCGCTCGATCGGACGTGAGAAGTACAGCGGCACCGTCCGGAACCTCAGGTCGCGCGAGACGGACTGCGGCGCCTGGGAGGCGAGGTAGATGCCGATGACGACCTGGAGGTAGATCGCGTACTGGGTGTACTCGATCGACAGCTTGGACTGCTTTCCGACGACCGCGACGGCGACGATGATCAGCGCCGGGACGCACATCACCGCGAAGAGCAGCATCGGCAGCACCTTGGACTTGGCGCTGCGGCCGAGGCCGTAGGCCCCGCGCAGGGACTGCGAGAAGAGCGAGCGGCGCGCGTAGGCGCGGCCCAGGCGGGGGCCTTCGTAGGAGCGGTAGCCGATGTTGTGGATGCGGCTGGTGTCCGGAGCGGCCTTGGGGGTGTGGGTGCTCATCGGGCCGGCACCTCCTCGTGCTGCGGGGCGCCCTCGGGGCGGAAGACCTCGGCGATGTGGTGGCGGCGCTGCTCCATGCGGACGAGACCGAGGCCGAGTCCGGCGACGGTGTCCCGCACGATGTCGTACGTCTCCTCGCCCGCCGCCTCCAGGAGCAAGATGTGGCCGGCGCCGGGGAGTCCCTCCTCCAGGCCCTCGTGGAGCGTGACACCGGCCTCGGTGAGGGCGGCGCGGAGCGCCGCGGTGCCGTCGGGGTGGGTGTCGGAGTCGGTGACCTCGACCGCCACCGTGGTGGTGGTGCGGGTGAAGTCGCTGGTGGAGCTGGAGCGGAGCAGCCGCCCGCCGTCGATGACGACGACGTGGTCGCAGGTGCGCTCCAGCTCGCCGAGGAGGTGCGAGGTGACGAGGACGGAGATGCCGAAGTCGGTCCAGACCCGGCGGATCAGGCCGAGCATCTCGTCGCGGCCGACGGGGTCGAGGCCGTTCGTCGGCTCGTCGAGGAGGACCAGCTGGGGGTCGTGGACGAGGGCCTGCGCGAGCTTCACGCGCTGCTTCATGCCGGTGGAGTAGCCGCCGATGGGGCGGTAGCGCTCCTCGTACAGACCGACGTGGCGCAGGGTGTCGGCGGTCCGCTCCCGGGCGGCGGTCGCGGGCAGCCCGGACATCCGCGCCATGTGCACGACGAACTCGGTCGCCGAGACGTCCGGCGGGAGGCAGTCGTGCTCCGGCATGTAGCCGACGCGCTCGCGGATCCGGGCGCCGGAGGTGGAGACGTCGAGGCCGAGGACCTCGGCGCGTCCCTCCGTGGCGGGGGCCAGTCCGAGCAGGATTTTGATCATCGTGGACTTGCCGGCTCCGTTGGCACCCACCAGTCCGGTCACACCGGGCCCGATGTCCAGGGAGAGCCGGTCGAGAGCGGTCACCCGGGGGAACCGCTTGCTGAGGCTTTCGGTGGCGATCACAGTCACGCTTCGACGGTAGTGGTGTGCGCCACAGCGGTCGTCAGCCCAACGGCTCGTCCCTTCTCCGACTTCCGGAGTACAAGCCCGTAGGGGCGCCACGACCGAAGTCGTTTTCCACAGGCCGGTTCGCGGGCCGTTGTCCACAGGTCCGCGTCCGACCCCTTGACGCAGCCTCCGGTCATTGTCACATTCATCAGTGTCAGGTTACGGACGCGTAGGGCGACCGGACGCTCACACGGGACGGCGGGTGGCATGGCCTCAGCAGTGACGGGTGAACTCTCGGCGGAGCTGCGGGGGTTCAGTGAAGTACAGCGGCTCTCCTACGCCTGCGCGGAGGCCGTCGCGGCCCGGCTCAGGCCGGGCGTGACCGAGCGCGAGGCCGCCCGGATGCAGCGGGAGTGGCTGTACGAGCGGGGGGTCAGGGACTGGTTCCACCGGCCCTTCGCGTGGTTCGGGGACCGCACCGCCTTCGTCGACTTCAGGATCCCCCTGCAGTTCTTCCCGACGAACCGGCGCCTGGAGGCGGGGATGCCCTTCATCCTCGACATGGCCCCGGTGCACAAGGGCTTCACGGCGGACATCGGCTACAGCGGCTGCCTCGGCCTCAACCCGGTGCACGACAAGCTGCTCGCCGACCTGAGGGAGCACCGCGAGCTGATCCTGCGCGCGGTGCGCGAGCGCCGCACCCTGCGCGAGATATACGAGGACGTGGACCGGCTCATGGTCCGCCAGGGGTACGCCAACCGGCACCGGGCCTACCCCTTCGGCGTCATCGCCCACAAGATCGACCGGGTGAAGGAGCGCCGCTGGTCGCCGACCCTGTTCGGGTTCGGCACCCAGTCCCTGAAGGGCCTGGCGAGCGACGCCCTGCACGGTCACCGGGACGGCTGGTCACCGCTGTGGTCCCCGTACCGTTTCTCCGACCACCCGCCCGTGCCGGGGCTGTGAGCGGTCGAGCCGCACCTCGGTTTCCGGGGGACGGGCGCGAAGTTCGAGGAGATCCTGGTGGTCACCGACTCGAAGGACCCCGAGCAGAGCGCGTTCTGGCTGGACGACGACCTGCCGCACGTGCGGCGGTGGAACGAAGGAGCGGTCTGATGGCGGGCGTGGGAAGCGACAGGCGCGGCACAGCCGGGCTCGGCGAGGTGCGGGAGCGCTGGGTCCGCACGGGCGGGATCGAGCTGTGCGTCGCCGAGCTGGGCGACGCGGACCGGCCGACGGTGGTGCTCGTCCACGGCTACCCGGACTCCAAGGAGGTCTGGTCGGAGGTCGCGACCCGGCTCGCCGAGGAGTTCCACGTCGTGCTGTACGACGTCCGGGGCCACGGCCGGTCGACGGCGCCCGCCCCGCTGCGCGGCGGGTTCACCCTGGAGAAGCTGACCGACGACTTCCTGGCGGTCGCCGACGCGGTCAGCCCGGACCGGCCCGTCCACCTCGTCGGCCACGACTGGGGCTCCGTGCAGTCCTGGGAGTTCGTCACCGTGGCCCGCACCGAGGGCCGGATCGCCTCCTTCACCTCGATGTCGGGGCCGTCCCTCGACCACTTCGGGCACTGGATCAAACAGCGGATGACGCGGCCCACCCCCCGCCGGGTCGGCCAGCTCCTCGGTCAGGGCGCCAAGTCCTGGTACGTGTACCTGCTGCACACGCCCGTGCTGCCCGAGCTGGCCTGGCGGGGCCCGCTGGGCAAGCGCTGGCCGAAGATCCTGGAGCGGGTCGAGGGGGTCCCGGCCGGCGACTACCCGACGCCGTCGCTCCCGAGTGACGCGTCGCACGGCGCCTGGCTCTACCGGGACAACGTCCGGGCCCGACTCCGCAGGCCGCGGCCCGACGCGTACGCGCACGCGCCCGTGCAGCTGATCACGCCGACCGGGGACGCGTTCCTCTCCGAGCGGCTCTACGACGACCTGGGCGGCTGGGTGCCGGAGCTGACCCGGCGGACGCTGCCGGCCAAGCACTGGGTGCCGCGGACCCGCCCGGACCAGCTGTCGGCCTGGATCACCGAGTTCGTCAGGACGCACGAGGACCCGGCGACGCGCGCGCCGAAGCCGGTCGTGGCGACGGCGGCGAAGAGCGGCGTGAAGCCGGAGTACGCGGAGCGGTTCGGCGGCCAGCTGGTTCTGGTGACGGGGGCGGCGAGCGGCATCGGGCGGGCCACCGCCTTCGCCTTCGCGGAGGCCGGCGCCCGGGTCGTGGCGGTGGACCGGGACGCCGACGGCGCGGCCCGTACGGCGGAGATGGCCCGGCTGATCGGTGCGCCGGAGGCCTGGGGCGAGACCGTCGACGTCTCCGACGAGCAGGCGATGGAGAAGCTGGCGGCGAAGGTGGCCGCCGACTACGGGATCGTCGACGTCCTGGTCAACAACGCGGGCATCGGGCTCACCGGCTCCTTCTTCGACACGACGAGCGAGGAGTGGAAGCGGCTCCTGGACGTGAACCTGTGGGGTGTGATCCACGGGTGCCGGGTGTTCGGCGGGCAGATGGCGGAGCGCGGCCAGGGCGGGCACATCGTGAACACGGCGTCGGCGGCGGCCTTCCAGCCCTCCCGGGCACTGCCCGCGTACAGCACGTCGAAGGCGGCGGTGCTGATGCTCAGCGAGTGCCTGCGGGCCGAACTGGCGGGGCGGGGCATCGGTGTCTCCGCGATATGCCCCGGCATCGTCAACACCAACATCACCGCGACCACGCGGTTCGCCGGGGTCACGGACACGGCCGAGGAGAAGCGGCGCCAGAAGAAGGCCACGCGCCTCTACGGCCTGCGGAACTATCCGCCGGAGAAGGTGGCGGACGCGATCCTGGCCGCGGTGCTGCACGACCGGGCCGTGGTCCCGGTGACACCGGAGGCCCGGGGCGTCCACCTCCTGTCACGGCTCAGCCCGGGGGCGCTGCGGGCGTTCGCACGCTGGCAGCCGCCGGCGTAGGGCGTGGGAGGCCCGAGGGGGCGGGCCCGCCGGGGGCGGTCGTACGATCGCTTTCCAGACACCCCCGGAGGGCCCCGACACCCCCGGAGGGCCCCGGGCGCCGCGGGGTGAGGGAAGCGGTCGGGTGGGAGCGGTTTTGTCCGAGCAGTCAGCAGCGCAGCCGGAGTACCGGATCGAGGATCTCGCCCATCACAGCGGGGCCACGGTCCGGACGATCCGCGCCTACCAGGACCGCGGTCTGCTGCCCCGCCCGGAGCGCCGGGGCCGGTCCAACGTGTACGGGGACGCGCACCTGGCACGGCTGCGGCAGATCGCCGACCTCCTCGACCGGGGCTACACGCTGGCGTCGATCAAGGAGCTGCTGGAGGCCTGGGACACGGGCCGAGGACTCGGGGGGGTCCTCGGTCTGGTCGCGGAGGTCCACGGTCCGTGGACGGACGAGCAGGCGGACCGGATCTCCCGGGCCGAGCTGGACGCCCGCTTCGGCGGCACGCCCGACGACGACGCGATCCGGGAGGCGGTGGAGCTCGGGGTGCTGGAGCGGCTCCCCGGGCGGGAGACGGAGGAGTACCTCGTACCGAGTCCCCAGGAGCTGGCGGTGGCGGCCGAGTTGTACGCGGCCGGGGTTCCGCTTCCCGCAATCACCGGACACCTGAGGGAACTTCGGGAGCAGGTGGAGCACATCGCTTCGCGGTTCCTGGAGTTCACGACCGAGCACGTCTTCGTGCGCTACCTGGAGCACCGGCCGCCGACGGACGACGACGCCGCCGAGGCAGCGACCATGGTCCGGCGGCTGCGGCCGCTCGCCCAGCAGACGGTCGACGCGGAACTGGCCCGCGCGATGCGCTTGTTGGCGACCCGGCACCTCCAGTCGCACCTGTCGCCCGACGGGCCCCCGGCGAGGGAGGACGAGCCACGCCCGGTGCCCCTCCCGGCCGCGACGATTCGCGCCGTGCAGAGCCTGGTTGGAGCGGAAGGCGTGGCCGCGTTCGTCACCGCGGCAACGGAACGAGAGCTCAACAAAAGGACATTGGACACCCTCGCGTCAAACCACATGAAGGAGCGCAATATTGATCAAATGCCCTGACCGGCACGGCCAGTTGTCCACAGAAAAGCCAACGCGCTTGTGGATAACTCCACTTGGTTGTGGATCAAACATCAGGGCCGCAATTCGTTGGACCGGGCCTGCGGGCTCCGCCATCCTGAGCACATGAGCCGCGAACCGATGGACGAGCGCCGCACGGTGAAGGTCTCGAAGTACCTCTCCAAGCACCTGCGCCACCAGCCCGAGCGCATCGGCCTGGTCCTCGACCCGCAGGGCTGGACCGAGATCGACGCGCTCCTGCGCGCCATGGCCGCGCACGGGTTCCCGATCACCCGCGCCGAACTCGACCACGTCGTCGCGTCCAACGACAAGAAGCGGTTCGCCGTCGACGGGACCCGCATCCGGGCCAGCCAGGGCCACACCGTGGCCGTGGACCTCGACCTGCCCGCCGCGGAGCCACCCGCGTACCTCTACCACGGGACGGTCGCCGACCGGCTTCCCGCGATCCGGGCGGAGGGACTGCGGCCCATGACCCGCCACGACGTGCACCTCTCCCCCGACCGGGAGACCGCGACCCGGGTCGGCGCGCGCCGAGGGCGGCCGGTCGTGCTGAGCGTCGACGCCGGCGCCATGCACCGGGCCGGACACGTCTTCCGCGTCAGCGCCAACGGGGTGTGGCTGACCGCCGCCGTGCCACCGGAGTTCATCCGCTTCCCCGCCTGACGCTCCGGCCGGGTCCGCCGAAGGCCGACGGTTATACTCGCGCCCGCATTCGACATGGTGAGAGGAATTCCAGGTGGCGGGCACGACTGCGCTGAACTCGGTGATCGACGGCAAGGAGATCGACGGGGGCGGCGTCACCCACACGTCCCGCAACCCGGCCCGCCTGAGCGACGTCGTCGCCGAGGTCCGGCTGGCCGAAGCGGAAACCTTCCAGCAGGCCTGCGCGGCGGCCCGCGAGGCCCAGCGCGCCTGGGCCCGGGTGCCCGCCCCCGTGCGCGGCCAGGTCGTCGGCGCCTTCGGCCGCCTCGTCCAGGCCAACAAGGAGAGCCTCGCCCGGCTCGTCACCCGCGAGGTGGGCAAGACGTACGCCGAGGCCCTGGGCGAGGTCCAGGAGATCATCGACACCTGCGAGTTCTTCCTCGGCGAGGGCCGACGGCTCTACGGCCACACCGTGCCGTCGGAGATGCCCGACAAGCAGCTCTTCACCTTCCGCGAGCCGGTCGGCGTCGCCGTCATCGTGACCGCGGGCAACTTCCCGGTGGCCGTGCCGTCCTGGTACCTGGCCCCCGCGCTGCTGTGCGGCAACGCCGTGGTGTGGAAGCCCGCCGAGTACGCGGCGGCGACCGCGCGCGCCCTGGCGGAGCTCGCCTGGCGGGCGGGCGTCCCGGCCGGCGTCCTCAACCTGGTCTACGCCGACGGCGAGACCGCCTTCGAGGGCCTGGACGCCGCGCTCTCCCGCGGCCTCGTCGACAAGGTCGGCTTCACCGGCTCGACCGAGGTCGGCCGACGGATCGGCGAGCTGTGCGGCCGCCACCTCCAGACGCCGTGCCTGGAGCTCGGCGGCAAGAACCCCATGGTCATCGCGCCGGACGCGGACCTCGACCTGGCCGTGCAGGCCGCGCTCTTCTCCGGCTTCGGCACGGCGGGCCAGCGCTGCACCTCGCTCGGCACCGTGATCGCGCACGAGGACGTGCACGCGGAGTTCGTGCGCCGCTTCGCCGAGGCGGTGCGGACCGCGCCGGTGGGCGAGCCGTCCGGGGACGTCGTCTACGGCCCGCTGCTCGACGAGAAGTTCGCGCGCGGCTACGAGGCCACGCTGGGCTGGATCGAGGACCACCACACGGTGCTCGGTTCGAGCGCCGTCGGCCGGATCACGGCCGAGTCGCCCAGGGAGGGCTTCGTCGGCGACCCGTCGGACGGCCTGTACTACCACCCCGTGCTGGTGGACGGCGTCCGTCCCACCGACCGGATCTTCCTGGAGGAGACCTTCGGGCCGATCGTCGGCGTGACCACGTACCGGACGCTCGACGAGGCCGTCGAGCTGGCCAACACCCCGGGGTACGGGCTCTCCGCCGCCGTCTGGACCAGCGACCCGGCCACCGCGTTCCGCTTCCGGCAGGGCGTCGGCGCGGGCATGGTCAGCGTCAACAACTCCACCTCGGGCGCGGAGGCGCACCTGCCGTTCGGCGGCAACGGCAAGTCCGGCAACGGCAGCCGCCAGTCCGGCGTGTGGGTGCTCGACCAGTTCACCCGCTGGCAGTCGATGAACTGGGACTTCTCCGGTTCGCTGCAGAAGGCCCAGATGGACGTGACGACCGTCGAGGCGGACCTGGAGTACAGGCTGCCGGAGTCGTGGACCGAGGGCGTCTGACCCGACGGGACCGACCCGACGGACCTGACCCGACGGATCCGACCCGACGGACCCGACCGACGGACCCGACCCGACGGACCCGACCCGACGGAGCAAGCCGGGGGCGGTGGTCCCGTTCCACCGCCCCCCGGCAGCCCGCGGTCTCCCCGTCAGGACCGGGGATCGGCGTACGTCCGGGTGACGAGCGTCCGGGCGTGGCCCACCGTCCACTCCGGCAGGGCCGCGAGGGCCCGTCCTGCGTCCTCGCCGGCCGTCAGGAACACCTGGTCGACCTGGATCTCGACCGGCCCCGTGCGCTCGACGGTCACCGTGTGGCCGTCGAAGCGGCCGACGACGTCGATCACCGCCTCGTCGGAGGCGAACGGCCGGCCGCCGACGGAGAGGCCGGGGCCCTTCACCGTGACCCTGATCAGCTGGGCGCGGTTCGCGCCGATCGTGATCGTGACGGGGGCCCGCGGACCGGCGGTGCCGAAGGCGACGGTCCCCTCCGGCACGGTCACCCTCCGCGCCGACAGGGCGCCGTCCCGGACCCGGAGACCGGTGTCCGCCGCGACCCGGTCCACGAGCCCCAGGGCCTCGGGCGTGAGGTGGTCGCGCGCCTCCAGGACGATCCGCGGCTCCTTCCCGTCGGTCTGCTCCTGGAAGAGGCTGACCATCTTGGGGTGCGCGGCGTCGTACGGCGAGGCGAACCCGGTGACGAGGAGTCCGCAGGCGGCGTACGCGGCGAGGCCGAGGAACGACCGGCGCGGCGGCCGCCCGGCGTGGGCCGCGAACGGCGCGAGGAGCAGCGCCAGCGGTACGGCGACCAGCACGGCGGCCACCGCGAGGAACGCGTCCGCCGGGATCGCGGTGGGCAGCCGGCCCATCATCGGCACCGCCAGCTCGAAGAGGTTCCGGGTGAACTGGGCGATCAGCACGAACGACACGAACGTGCCCGCCAGGAGCGGTACGGCCCGCCAAAGACCCGGCAGGAGCAGGCAGCCGGCGATCGAGACGGCCAGCAGGGCGGCGGCGACCCACAGCAGGTAGCCGGGCCCGACGCCCAGCCAGGCCGTGACCGCGCCGAGCAGGCCGATGGCGAGGGCGTTGCCGAGCAGGGCGGTGCGCGCCGCCGCCCGCCGGGCCCCCTCGGCGTCCCCGTACGGTGACTGTCCGGCCGCCGCCTCCCGGCGGCGGCGCCTGCGGGCGAGCAGCAGCTGGGGGGCGAGCGCGCCGAGGACGACGAGCGGCAGGGTGAACCCGTACACCAGCCACGGGTGCGCGAACCAGGCGTGCGGGCCGGCGAGCGACTGGGCGGCCCCCACCAGGACGCCCGTGAGCAGCGCGGCGGGCAGGGCGAGCAGGGCGGCGCCGACGGTGGCGGCCACCCGGGCGGCCCGGATGCCCCAGACCCGGCAGGCCCGGTGGGTGAGCGCGGCCAGGGCGAGCAGCACCGCGAGGGTGCCGATCTCGACGAACAGCGGGTCGAGGGTCACCCACCAGCGGGACAGGACGTCGAAGTAGTAGGGGGCGGGCGTCCGGTCGTCGAGGTCGGCGGTCCCCGCGACGTCGGAGGCGAAGCGGACGGTCAGGTCGGTGACCGCCTGCGCGGAGCCGGACTCGATCCCGGCGACCCGGTCGTTCGGCGTGTGGTAGCGGTAGCCGTCCTCGAAGAGGGCGAAGTCGAGGCCCGACCAGCCCTGGGCCCGCCACACCCGGCTGTCGGTGTCGGAGTTGATCAGACCCGCCTGGAACAGCCACTGGCCGAGGACGGAGCCGTACGGCCGCTCGGTGTTGCCGGCCAGCTCGATCAGCCGGCCGTCTTCCTCGCCCGCCTGGAAGAGGACGGGCAGACCGCCCGAGCCGACGGCCTCCAGGTTCAGGAACCAGCGGACGTCCGCGGCCCAGGGGTGGCGGGTGAACGCGTCGGCCCCGGTGAGACCGACCTCCTCACCGCCGTTGAACAGGTAGATCACCGTGCGCCCGTGGTCCTGTCCGGCCAGCTGCCGCGCGGCCTGGATCGCCGCGCCGACGTTGACGCCGTCGTCGGCGGCGCCGGGGCCCTCCATCGCCGAGTCCACGTGGACGTTCACCAGGAGGGCGTCGCGCGAGGCGCCGGGCTGCCGGGCGATCACGTTCTCGACGGCGTAGTCGACGGCCCGGTCGTGGAAGCGGTACGAGCCGGTGGCCCGCTGCCGTTCCACCTCCAGGCCCTCGATCGCCTCCAGGTCGCGGGCGACGATGTCGAGGCCGGCCGCCACCTCGGGGCTCGCGGCGACGTGCGGGCCGAGGTCCTCCAGCCGCTGGGCGGTGGCCAGCGCGCCGATGCCGGCCTCCCCGTCCGGTGCCGGGCGGGTCGCTCCGTACGCCAGGACGAAGGAGACGACCAGGAGCAGGCCAAGGGCCCCCCACGTCGCGACGAACCGCCCCGCACCGGTCCGGGACGCCGGGGCGTCCGTCGGGCGCGGGCGGGGCGGCGGCGCGTCCACCGCGCGCGGCCGGGTCTTCAGCATGCTCACCTCAGGGCCTCTCTCTCGTCATTCCGCCGTCTGCGGGTGCTGCCGCAACCCGGTCCACCAGGCGCGCAGTTCACGGGCGACCGTGTCGCCGCGCTCCAGGGTGAGCGCGTGTGCCGCGTCCGGGACCGTCACCAGCGCGGCCTGCGGGCAGTCGCTCTCGACCGCCCGCGCCATGGCCCGCATGCCGACGGTGTCGGCCTCGCCGACCAGGACCCGCACCGGGCAGCGCAGCTCCGCCAGCCGGTCGGCCGCGGGCTCGGCCTTCACGAAGCCCGGGGTGTCCTTCTGCTGCACGTAGTTGAGGCGCGTCATCTCGGCGACCGCCTCGCGGATCGCGGCCCGCTCCCGCGCGGGCTCGCGGCCCGGGCCGTCGACGAACAGCCGCAGCTCGTGCCCGATCAGCTCCTCGACCGCACGGGCGGTGTCGGCCGGCTCGGACGCGTCCCAGGCCTCCTCGGCCGCCTCGACGGCGTCGTACAGCGGCCGCTCCTCGTCCGCGACCGGAGTGTCGTAGCCGGAGACGTCGGGGGCGAGCAGGAAGAGGCCGCGGACCCGCTCGGGATGGGCGAGCGCGAAGTCGATCGCGAGGCGGGCGCCCCGGGACTCGCCCACGAGCACCGCGGACTCCAGGCCGTAGGCGTCGAGGACGGAGCCGAGGTCGTCGAGGTCGGAGAACTCGCCGTCCAGCTCGGTCGTGGACCGGCCGAAGCAGCGGCAGTCGTAGGCGACACCGAACACCTCGTCGTCGAGCTCCCGCATCAGCGGGGCCCACATGTCGGCGTGGGCGATGCCGGAGTGGATCAGGACGGCGGCGGGGCGGTCGGGCGCACCGGTGCTCAGGGTGCGGAGCGTTCCGCCGGGCACGGTGATGTGACGGGTTTCGATGGTGGGCGTTTCCATGGTCATACTCCGATGGGGTGCGGGTGGTCGTCGAGCGACCGTTCATGGCAGCTGATCACGAACTCCGCGACGTCCCGGGCGTGCCGCAGCAGGTACATGTGACCGCCGTGCCACGTCCGGACCGGGCAGTCGCCCTCCACGAGGGACGCCCAGGCCGCGAGGCCCTCGACGGGCACGCCGGGGTCGTCGGTGCCGCCGAGGGCGGCCGTCCGCGCCGAGAGCGGGCCGCCGTCCTCGTACCGGTAGCCCATGGCCATCCGGTAGTCGGCGCGCAGGCCGGGCAGGACGAGTTCGAGCAGGTCGGGCTGGTCGAAGAACTCCGGTGGCGCCACCCCGTGCGAGCGGAGGTTGGCGAGGATCTCGGCGTCCGTGGGCGCGGTGCGCGGGGGCAGCGCGTGCGGCGCGACCATCCCGGACACGACCAGGCAGCGGACGGGGAGCAGCCGTTCCTGGAGCCGTCGGGCGACGTCGTACGCGACGAGCGAGCCGAAGCTGTGCCCGAACAGCGTGGTGGGCCGCGGGTCCGCGGAGAGTTCGTCGACGAGGGTGCCGACGAGCAGCTCCAGGTCCTCGATGGGCTCCTCCAGCATGCGGTGTTCGCGTGCGGGCAGGTCGGGCGCCCACAGTTCCACCTCGGCGGGGAGCCACCCGGTCCAGCTCTCGTAGACCGTCCCGTTGCCGCCCGCGTAGGGCAGACAGACGATCCTGCTGGTTCCTTCACCGGCGCTGAGCCTTCTGAGCAGGGTCATGGCGGGCGGTCAGCTCCGGACGCAGCGCGGACGCATGTCGGTCCACGCCTTCTCGATGTAGTCGAGGCACTCGTCCCTGGTGCCGGCCGGGCCGTCGGCCGCCCAGCCGGCCGGCAGCGGGCGGTCGCCGCGCCAGAGCGAGTACTGCTCCTCTTCGTTGACCACGACGACGTATCCCGTCTCCGCGGTCTCGGTGGTGGTCGTGGTCATGGTGCTACCTCTTCGCGTGTCGGGGTGGGGGAAGGGGAGGTGGGGGAAGGGGCCGGAGCCGGGGAGGGGACCGGCGTCGGGGAGGGGGCCGGGGAGGGGACCGGCGTCGGGGAGGGGGCCGGGGAGGGGGCCGGGGCCGGGGCGGCGGTGAGACGGCGGGTGCGGCTGAGGAAGGCGATGCTGATCGCGATGCAGGAGAGCGCGATCACCGCCAGGGTCGCGGCGCCGGAGGTCGCCTCCAGGGCGATGCCGGCCACCAGGACGGACAGGGGCTTCAGGCTGAACGCGGCGACCTGCGCGGTCGTGGACACCCGGCCGAGGAGCGCGTCCGGGGTGAGCCGGGCGCGCAGGGTGCTGTAGAGGATGGCCGAGAACGACTCCCCCGCGCCCGCCAGGAGGACGACGCCGAGGGCCAGGGGCAGCGAGCGGGTGCCGCTCAGGACGAGCAGGGCGACGCTGCCGAGGACCGTTCCCGCGCACAGCCCCGCCACCGAGGGCGCCTTGACCCGTGAGGCGAACACCGCGCCGGCGATCGCCCCGAAGGCGTAGACCGCGATGATCGCCCCGAGCACGCCGGGCGACCAGCCGAGGTCCTCGCGGATGAAGTACGTGGCGCAGATGACGATCGGGGCGGTGAGGAAGGTGATCGCCGCCCAGTAGAGCAGCGCCGCCCGCAGCAGCCGGTGCCCGGCGATGAACCGGAAGCCCTCCAGGACCTGCCGCCGCATCGTGGCCGGCGGCTGCTCCCGCGCCGTCTGGAGCGGCCGGCGGATCAGCATCAGGGAGACCGCCGACACCGCGAACGTCAGCGCGTCGACCCCCAGCGTGGCGGCCCCGCCGACGCCCGTCACCAGCAGGCCGGCGAGCGCGGGCCCGGCGATGTAGCCGAGCGCGTTCCCGATCGACAGCAGCGAGTTGGCCTCGCCGATCCGGTCGCGGCCCACCAGGGACGGCACGCAGGACAGGCAGGCCGCCTCGAAGACGGCGTACAGCGCGCCGACCGGCAGGGCCACCGCGTACAGCACCGGCAGCACCGGCAGGCCGAGCACCGCCGCCAGCGGCACCGCGCCGACGAGGAGCGCGCGCCCCACGTCCGACCAGAGCATCATCCGCCGCCGGTCGAAGCGGTCCGCCCAGGCCCCCGCCGGGACCCCGAGCAGCATCATGGGCAGCGCCGTCAGCATGGCGATCAGGCCCATGTGCAGCCCGGAGCCGGTGAGGGCCAGGACCAGCAGCGGCAGGGCGGTCTTGCTCAGCGCGTCGCCGAGCGCGGAGGCGCCCTGGCCGCCCGCGAACAGCAGGAAGTCGCGGTCCCGCAGCAGGTTCCGGCCGGCGGGGCCGGCCGTGGTCGCTGGTGTGCTCACCGTCAGGCCCAGTCGTCCCAGTCCTTGGCGCCGGTCACGTTGCGCAGACCGCCCTGGGACTTGAAGTACAGCTGCGCCAGGTAGCGCTCCGGGATGCAGGTGAGCCAGCCGAGGGCGTTGTCGTCGCCGACGATCTGGTGGCTGTACGAGATCGAGGTGTCCAGGGCCTCGATGGCGTGCCAGTAGCCGCTGGGGACGTACAGCGTCTCGCCCGGGTTGAGGACGGTCTCCTCGACCACCACGTCCTTGAAGCGCGGGTGGCGGGTGAGGTCGGGGCGCCGGTAGTCGACCTGAGCCATGCCGAACTGGCGGCGGAACGGCCGCGGGTACAGCTTCTCGTGCTGGTCGGGGGAGACGAAGTAGCAGCGCTTGCGGCCCACGACCTGGCTCAGGTACGCCGCGGTCTGCATGCCGTCGCTGTGGAACGGGGTGACCGTGCCCTTGCTGCCGATGAACATCACCGACGCGACGCGGGAGGAGACCGTGGTGCGCGGGGCCCCCTTGCCGCCGCCGCGGTTGAGGAAGCCCTTGGCGAGGAACAGGCCGAGCAGCTTGGCGGGGTTGACGGTGTTGACGCTCCACTCCGCCTTGAAGCGGATGTCGGCCCAGTTCGGCGCCAGGTCCGGCAGGTCGTAGTCGTCGGCGAGCCGCGGGTAGTGCTCGATCATCCGGTGGACCGGGTAGGCGCGCAGGTAGTACGCCTTGTTCGGGTCGTCGTTCTTCTCGATCTCGTCGAGCAGGGCGGACAGCTTCATGCCGCGGAAGCCACCGACGTTGCCGAGGATGAGCTCGTTCTCCAGCCGCTGGAGGTTGGCATGGATGTCCAGGTCGCCGAAGTGCTCGCGGAAGTAGTCCAGGCTCCAGCGCTCCATGGCCGGCCAGTCGTCCATCAGGCCGGTGATGACGGCGGGCTTGCGCTTGTAGACGTAGTCGCGCCGGAACTCCTCCGGGGAGGGGTTGTGGAGCCGGTCGATCGCGTCGGTCTTCACCGTGGCCTCGGGGAAGAACGTTCCGGCGACGGTCTCGTCCTGCTCGGGGGCGTTGATGGTCATGACGGTTCCTGTTCTCAGGTCTGGGGGGATGCGGAGGTGGGGAGCTGGGGAGGTCGGGGGCCGGGTCAGCGGCCGGGGGCCGGGTCAGCGGCCCCGGCGCCGGGTCAGCGGCCGAGCACCGTGCGCAGCGCCTCGTGGATCAGCGCGCAGCCGTACCGGAGCACGTCGGGCTCCATCGTCAGGGCGGGCAGCAGCTTCAGGACCGCCTTGTCCCGTCCGGTCGACTCGACGATCAGGCCGCGCTCGAAGCACCAGGCGACGACGGCGTCCGCGGCCCGGCGGCCGCCCGCGTGGGTCAGGTCGATGCCGATCGCGTGGCCCTCGCAGCGCACCTCGACGCCCGGCAGCGGGTTCTCCTCCCAGAACGCGCGCAGCAGCGCGGCGCCGTCGCGCGCCCGCTCCAGGAAGGCCGGGCTCCGCCACAGGTCGAGGGCGCCGCAGGCGGCGACGAACGCCAGCTGGTTGCCGCGGAAGGTGCCCGGGTGGTCACCCGCCTGCCAGGAGTCGAGGCCCTCGCGGATGAGGAGGATCGACATCGGCAGGCCCAGGCCGCCGATCGACTTGGAGACGGTGATGAGGTCGGGGACGACCCCGGCCTGCTCGAAGGAGAAGAAGCCGCCGGTGCGCCCGCAGCCCGCCTGGATCTCGTCGACGATCAGCACGATGCCGTACCGGTCGCAGATGTCGCGCAGCCGGCGCAGGTCCGCGTCGGGGATGCGGTAGACGCCGCCCTCCATCTGGACGACCTCCAGGATCACCGCGGCGGGCAGGTCGAAGCCCGACAGGTCGTCCGAGAGGTACTGCTCCAGCAGGTCCATGGTCGGGAACGGGCCGCGCGGGCCGACCGGGAACGGCAGGTGGGTGACCTCGCCGAGGGCCGTCCCCGCCACCTTGCGCAGCGACAGGTCGGCGGTCGCCGCGAGGCTGCCGCGGCTGACGCCGTGGTACGCGCCGGAGAAGGCGACGACCTGGCTGCGGCCGGTGTGCTTGCGGGCCAGCTTCAGCGCGGCCTCCACGGCGTCGGTGCCGGTGCTGCCGCAGAACTGGACCCGGTGGCGCAGCCCGCGCGGCTCCAGGATCTCCCGGCCGAAGCGCTCCAGGAACTCGCGCTTGGCGGCCGTGTGGAAGTCCAGGGCGTGCAGCAGACCGTCGCCCTGGAGGTACTCGACGACCTGGCGCTTGATGTGGTCGTGGTTGTGCCCGTAGTTGAGGGCGCCGGCGCCGGAGAAGAAGTCGATGTACTCGGTGCCGTCCTCGGCGACCAGCGTGGTGCCGTGGCCCGAGGCGAGCAGCGTCGGGAAGGCGCGGCAGTACGAGCGGACCGCGGACTCCCGGGTCTCGAACACCTCGGTGGCCGTGCTGAGATCTGCCATGACCGTCATCGGGGGTCTCCATTCGGGTGGGATGCGAGGGGGAGCACCTGGCCGACGGTGGCGGCAGGTGTGCGGGCGACGCCGACGAGCAGGGCGAGGTAGTCGTCGAGGAGCCGCCGGGCTTCGGTGTCGGTGACGCGGTCGCCGTAGTACGACAGGGCGATGCGCGGCTCGGCGTCGTCGGTGACGTCGAGGCGGAGCGAGAACTCGGTCTGGTTGCGGGTGCCGTCGCTCTCGGCGCCCTCCCGGACGCTCGCGGACTGCTGGGCGCGCAGGGCGGAGGACACCGGGTAGTTGGCGACGACGACGACCGAGTCGAAGAGCGGGCCGTCCCCGGCGCCCATCCTCTGGAGCGCCCCGGTGGGCACCGAGGTGTGCTCGGCGCCCTCGACGCGGGCCAGCTGGAAACGGTCGAAGAGGGCGGTCAGGGACTCGTCCGGGTCCACCTCCACCCGTACGGGAAGGGCGGCGATGAACAGGCCGACCGCGCGCTCCAGGCCGTCGACGGCCCGGTCGCGGCCCGCCGAGACCACGCCGACCGTGACGTCGGCGCGCTCCAGGCGCCGGGAGGCGAGGAGCGCCCAGCCGGCGCAGGCGAGGGTCGAGAAGGTGTGCCCGTGGGCGGCGGCCCGCTCGCGCAGCGCCTCGGCGACGGCGGGGTCGACGCGGTCCGCCACCCGGCTGAAGCGGGACGGGCCCAGCCGGCCCGGCTCGGCGGCCAGGCGGGACGGGGGCGCCCCGGCGAGCCTGCGCTGCCAGAAGGCGCGGTCGGCCTCGGGGTCGGCGTCCTCGACGGCGTCGAGCACGGGCACGGGCGGCAGGGCGGCCTCGCGGCCTTCGAGCGCGGCGAGGTAGAGCGCGAGGAGTTCGTCGAGCAGCACGAGGTTCGACCAGCCGTCGGCCAGCAGATAGCTCTGGACCTGGCCCAGCCACCAGCTGTCCGGGCCGCGCACCAGCCACACCCGCCAGAGCGGCGGCTCGGCCGGGTCGAAGGGCGTGGCGCGGGCGTCCTCCAGGAGGGCGACCAGTCCGTCGGCGACGGCCTGCGGCGTCTCGTCGCTCCGGTCGAGGACCTCGATCACGGGGGCGAGCCGGTCGGCGACGACCGGGGTCCAGGTGCCGTCGCCGTCGCGCCGGAAGCCGGTGCGCAGGGCGGGGTGGCGGTCGGTGAGCCGCTGCCAGGCAACTCGGAAGAGGTCGGGGTCGACGGCGAACGGCAGCTCGGTGGTGGACTGCATCTGGTAGAGGCCGGGCACCGGGGCGGAGTCGAGGACCTCCAGCATGTGCTGCTGCGAGGGGGTCACGGCGGGCTCACCGGACCGGGCACGTGCCGCGGGCTCACCGGACCGGGCACGGGCCGCGTCACCCACGGCGTCACCCACCGCGTCACCCCCCGAAGCCGCTCCGGAGGCCTCCTGCTCGTCGATGGCCTTCGCGAGGGCCTCGATCGTCTGGTGGGCGAAGACCATGCGCGGGGTCATCTCCAGACCCGCGCGGCGGGCCGCGCCGACCATCCGGATGACCGCGATGGAGTTGCCGCCGAGGGCGAAGAAGCCGATGTCGACCGGGACGTCCTCGCGGTCCAGCGCCTCGCGCCACAGCGTCACCAGGGCCCGCTCGGTGTCGGTGTCCGCGGCGCGCCCGGTGAGGGCGGTGACCGTGGGCGCCGGCAGCTCGCGGCGGTTGATCTTACCGTTGTGGGTGAGCGGGAAGGCGTCCATGCGGACGTACGAGGCGGGCACCATGTGCCGGGGCAGGCGGCCCGCCAGCTGCCGCTTGAGCTCGGCGTCGTCGGGGATCCGCCCGCCGGGCGGCGCCACCAGGTAGGCGACCAGCGTCTTCGCGCCGTCGCGCGGGCCGTGCGCCGCGACGAGGCAGGAACCGCCGCCGATCACCTCCCGCAGGGCCGCCTCGATCTCGCCGGTCTCGACCCGGTAGCCGTTGATCTTGATCTGGAAGTCGATGCGGCCGAGCAGTTCGAGGTTGCCGTCCGGCATCCAGCGGGCGCGGTCCCCGGTGCGGTACATCCGGGCCCCGGGCACCGGGCTGAACGGGTCCGGCAGGAACTTCTCGCCGGTCAGCCGGGGCCGGTTGTGGTAGCCCCAGCCGACGCCGACGCCGCCGAGGTACAGCTCGCCGGGGACGCCGACGGGCAGCGGGGAGAGCGAGGCGTCGAGGACGTACGAGGTCTGGTTGGCCATCGGGGCGCCGTAGGGGATGCTGCGGTGCTCCGGCCGGACCTCGTCGATCAGGTGGATCGTGGAGTCCATGGAGACCTCGGTGGCGCCGCCCATGCTGACCAGCTGCGCCGACTCGGTCAGCTGCGCGGCGCCGCGCTGCGGGAGCGCGAGCGGGATCCAGTCGCCGCCGAGGAGCACGAGCCGGATCGGCAGCCGCTGCCCGCCCCGGATCTCGGCCTCCTCGACCAGGAGGCCGAACAGCGCCGGGACGGAGTGCCACACGGTGACGCCCTCGCGCTCGATCGTCTCGATCCAGCGGTGCGGGGAGCGCTCGTCCTCGGGCGTCGGGAAGACCACGGTCGCACCGGCCATGAGCGTGCCGAACACGTCGTACGCGCTCATGTCGAAGGCGAGCGCCGAGACGCCGAAGACCTTGTCGCCGGGGCCGACCAGGAAGCGCCGGTTGAAGTCGGTGAAGTTGTTGACGCGGCCCCGGTGGTCGAGCAGCACGCCCTTGGGCAGGCCGGTCGAGCCCGAGGTGTAGATGAGGTAGAGCAGGTCGTCCGGGCGGACGTCCCGCTCGGGGCGGGTCGCGGGGAAGGCCCCGGCGGAGGCGGGGTCGAGGACGGTCACGCCGTGGTCAGCCGTCGCCCCGTCGCCGCCCGTGCCCCCGTCGTCGCCCGTGCCCCCGTCGCCGGCGAGCCGCTCGTCGCGGGTGACGACCAGGCGGGCGCCGGAGTCCGCCAGCATCCACCGGAGGCGCTCGACCGGGTAGCCGGGGTCGAGCGGGACGTAGCCCGCGCCCGTCTTGGCGATGGCGAGCTGGGTGACGACCAGGTCGATGCCGCGCTCCAGGCAGACGCCGACCCGCTCGTGCCGGCCGCAGCCCCGCTCGATCAGCAGGTGGGCCAGGCGGTTGGCCCGCGCGTCGAGTTCGGCGTAGGTCACCGCCTCCCCGCCGCAGACCACGGCCGCCGCGTCCGGCTCCGCGTCCGCCCACTCCTCGAAGAGACCGTGCGCGGTGGCGTCCGCGGGGAACTCCGCGCCCGTACGGTTCCACTCGTCGACGACCAGTTCCCGCTCGGCCGGTGTGAGCAGCTCCGCGTTGTCGACGTGGACGTCCGGGGTCTCGCACAGGGCGGTGAGCAGCCGCCGGTAGTGGCCGAGCAGGCGTTCGGCGGCGGCGGTGTCCAGCACCGACTCGTCGAACTCCAGGGACACCATGACCCCGTCGTCCGTCACCGCGCAGGACAGGTCCAGCGGGAACTTGGCCGTGCCGGAGTGCAGCGGGGTGGGGGCCAGCGACAGGTCGCGCAGCCGCATCTCGTGGCCGGGCCCGTTGTTGAAGACAAACATCGCCTCGAAGAGCGGGCTCTCGGCCAGCGTCCGCTGCGGCGCGACCTTGTCGACCAGGACGTCGAAGGGGATCTGGTGCTCGCGCGCCCACAGCGACTCACGGGAGACCCCGGCCAGCACGTCGCCGAGGGTGCCGCCCCCGGCGGCCAGGTCGGCCACCACGGGGACGGTGTTCGCGAAGTAGCCGACCAGGCGCTCGGTCTGCCGGTTCCGGTTGGCCATGACCGTGCCGACGGCGAACCGGGAGGTGCCCGTGTAGCGGTGGAGCAGCACCGCGAACGCGGTCAGCATCACGTTGAACACGGTCGTCCGGTGCGTCTCGGCGGCGCGCTGGAGCTCCCGGCCGAACGACCCGTCCCACTCGGCGCGGATGCGGCGGCCGGTACGGGCCGTGCCGCGGTCCCCGTGCGGCGAGAGGCCCAGCGGCTGGGCCCAGGCCAGCTGCTCGCGCCACTGGGCGACCAGCCAGTTGTGGTCCGCGGGCTCCTGCGCCCGCTCGTGCGCCGCCGCGTCGGCGTAGTCGATGTCCAGCTCGGGCAGCCGGGGCGAGCGGCCCTCGCGGGCCGCGTCGTACAGCTCCGCCAGGTCTTCGAGCAGGACGCCCACCGACCAGGCGTCGGTCGCGATGTGGTGCACGACCAGCACCAGGAGGTGGTCGTCGGCGGCGATCCGGAACAGCCGCCCGTGGATCACGGGGCCGGCCGCCAGGTCGATCGGCCGGGCCGCCTCGCGCTGCGCGGCGGCCAGGGCGGCCGCCTCGTCGGCGGCCTCCTCGACCGGCAGGGCCACCGGCTCGGTCGGCCGGAGCAGCTGCTCGAGGCGGCCGTCCGGGCGCTGCCGGTAGACGGTGCGCAGGACGGCGTGGCGGTCGACGAGCCCGTCGAGCGCGGCGCGCAGCGCGGTGACGTCGAGCGCGCCGCGCAGCCGCACGCCGTAGGGCACGTTGTACAGCGGCCGGCCGTCCGCGAGGGACTCGGCCACCCACAGCTGCTCCTGCCCCCGGGAGAGCGGGCCGGGTCCCGCGGGGTCGCGGCGGCGGATGGTCCGCGCCGCGGCCCGCTGCCTGCCGCGGGCCAGCAGGAGCTTGGCCATCAGCTCCCGCTTGGCCCCGGACAGGCCCTCGAAGGTCTCCCGCGTGGCCCCGGACAGGCCCTCGGAAGTCCCCGGAGTGGCCCCGGACAGGCCCTCCAAGGTCCCCCGCTGGACCCCGGACAGGCCCTCGGGAGTCCCCCGCTTGGCCCCGGACGGGCCCTCGAAGGCAGCCTCCCGCCCGGTGGCGGTCGCTTCCACGGTCATGCGTCCCTCTCCTCGCCGGCCGCGAGCAGCTCGCGGGCCTGGTCGTCGGTCACGCCGTCGAGCAGCACCTCGAGTTCGAGGAGCTCGGCCTCGCTGAGCCCGGCCAGCTGGAGTTCCTCCAGGGCCTGTGCGACTCCGCGCACGGTGGGCTGCTCGAAGACGGTGCGCAGCGGCAGTTCGATGTCCGTCCGGGCGGCCAGTTCGGCGACCAGACGGGTGGCGAGCAGCGAGTGGCCGCCCAGGGTGAAGAAGTCGTCGAGCGCGCCGACCGCCGCGGTGCCGAGGAGTTCCTCGTACACCGAGGCCACGAGCCGCTCGGTCGGACCGGACAGCTCCTCGAAGCGCCGGCGGACCCGCTCGACGGTGACGTCGCCGCGCTGGAGCGCGGCCCGGTCGACCTTGCCGTTGGGCGTGCGCGGCAGCCGGTCGGCGAAGACGTAACCGGTGGGGACCATGTAGCGCGGGAGCCGGGTGCCGACCGCGGCGGCCAGCACGGCCGGGTCGCGTTCGGTGCCGGCCACGCAGGCCACCAGGGTCGGCTCGCCGTCGCAGTCGCGCAGGACGACCGCCGCCTCCCGTACCGCCGGAAGCTCGCACAGGGCCGTCTCGACCTCGCCGGCCTCGATGCGGAAGCCGCGGATCTTCAGCTGGTCGTCGAGCCGGCCGAGGAACTCCAGCCGGCCGTCGGCGCCCAGCCGCACCCGGTCGCCGGTGCGGTACAGCCGGCCGCCGGGGACGGTCCCGTACGGGTCGGGCACGAACCGGTCGGCGGTCGCCCTCGGGTCCCCGAGGTAGCCGCGCCCCACCACGGGCCCGCCGATGGCGAGCTCGCCCGGCACGCCGAACGGCAGGCGCCGTCCCTGCGCGTCGAGGACGTACGAGGTCACGCCGGCGACGGGGCTGCCGAGCGGGACAGCGCGGTCCGTCGGCGGCGGGGTGGTCAGCACCGCGAGGTGGGTGTCGTCCGAGCACTCCGCCGGGCCGTACGCGTTGACCAGCGGGATCCCGGGGAAGCGGCGGAGCCAGTCCGCGGCCAGGTCCGGCGGCAGCGCCTCACCGGTCGCGATGAGGAACCGCAGGCTCGCCAGGTCCTCGTCCCGCGCGTGGTCGAGGAGGGCCCTGATCATGCCGGGCACCAGCTGCAGCACGGTGACCCCGCGCTCCCGGACGAGGGCGAGCAGCGCCTCGGCGTCCCGGCTGGTGCGGTCGTCGCCGACCACGGTGGTGGCGCCGCGGGTCACCGCGACGAGCATCTGCCAGACCGAGATGTCGAACGACTGGGAGGCGGTCTGGGCGACGACGTCGTCCGCGGACAGCTCCAGGTCGTGGGCCATCAGCTCCAGGTGGTTGAGGAGACCGGCCTGTTCGATCTCCACGCCCTTGGGTTCGCCGGTGGTGCCGGAGGTGAAGATGACGTACGCGCGCCGCGCCGGGTGGCTGCCCGCGGCGGTGAGCGGACGGTCCGCCGCGGCGGAGTCGTCGAGCACGAGCCGGCTGCCGCGTCCCTCGCCGAGCAGGGCGGCGAGACGGCCCGCCTGCTCGTCGTCGGTGACCGCGACGACCTCGCCGAGCCGGTCGAGCACCGAGGCGATCCGCCGGTCGGGGACGGCGGGGCTGACCGGCACGTAGGTCGCGCCGGCCGCGCCGCAGGCGAGGGCGGCGGCGATGTGCCGGTTCGATCGCCCGGCGCACACCACCACGGCGGGCTCGGGACCCGTGGCGGCGGTGGAGATCCGTTCGGCGAGCGCCGCCACCCGGTCGCGCAGTTCGCGGTACGTCCAGACGGTGTCGCCGTCGACGACGGCGGGGGCGTCCGGGGTGTGCCGCGCCCAGTGCTCCAGGGCCTCGGAGGTGGTCCGCGGGGTGAGGGCGGGCGGCCCGGCGCTGAAGGCGTCCTGGGCGGCGGCCTCGGTGTCCGAGCGCAGTTCCAGGTCGCCGACGGCGGCCGCCGGGGTGGTGGCGATGCTGTCGAGCAGGGCCTCGAAGTGGTCGAGGATCCGCTCGCCGGTCTCCGCGTCGAACAGGTCGGCGTTGAGCTCCAGCGTCGCGTGCAGGCCGTCCCGCTCCTCGGCCAGGTCCAGGCTGAGGTCGAACTTGGCGGTGCCGACCGGGGCGTGGAGCCGCTCCAGGCGAAGGTCGCCGAGGTCGATCTCCGAGTAGGGCGCGTTGTGCAGGGTGAACATGACCTGGAACAGCGGGCTCAGGCTCATGTCGCGGCTCGGCTGGAGCGCGTCCACCACGCGGTCGAAGGGGACGTCCTGGTGGGCGTAGGCCGCCAGGGTCGTGGACCGGACGCGTGAGAGCAGCTCGGTGAAGGACTCCTCCGCGGAGAGCGTGTTGCGGAAGACGATCGTGTTCACGAAGAACCCGACGACGTCCTCGATCTCGACCGAGCGGGTCGACACCGGGGTGGCGACCGCGATGTCCGCGGCGCCGCTGTACCGGTGCAGCTGGCTGTTGAACGCCGCGAGCAGCGTCATGAACAGGGTCGCGTTGTGCTCCCGTCCCACGTGCCGGACGCCGTTGACCAGGTCGCCGTCGATGACCCGGCGGACCGTGAGGCCGCGGTTGGTCATCGCGGCGGGCCGCGGCCGCTGGCCGGGGAACTCGATCAGCGGGGCGGGCCGGGCGAGGGTCTCGCACCAGAAGTCGAGCTGACCCCGGTAGTCGCCGCCCTCGACGCGGTCGCGCTGCCAGCCCGACCAGTCCGCGTACTGCACTTCGAGCTCGGGCAGCGGGGACGCCGCGCCCCGGCGGCGCGCCTGGTAGAGGGCCGCGAAGTCGCGGACCACGATCTGCAGGCCCCAGCCGTCGGCGACGACGTGGTGCACGGCGAGGACGAAGACGTGGTCCTCGGCGGAGAGCCGGATCAGGGTGGCCTGCTCCAGCGGCGCCTCGGCCAGGTCGAAGCGGTGCCGCGCGGCCTCCTCGACGAGCTGCGGCCAGAGCTGCTCGGCGCGGTCGGCCGGTTCGCCGCTGAGGTCGACGAACGCGAGCGGCATGGTGACCTCGCCGGCCGGCTCGACGATCTGGCTCACCCGGCCGTCGTCCATGACCAGCCGGGTGCGGAGCACCTCGTGCCGGGCGACCAGCTCGTCGAGCGTCGCGGCCAGCGCCCCGGTGTCCAGCGGGCCGCGCATGCGGACGACGGTGGCGCTGTTGTACGCGCCGGTGTCGCCCTCCAGCTGGTCGAGGACCCAGAGACGCTCCTGGCCGTACGAGGCGGGCAGCGCTCCGGTGCGGGGCAGGGGCACGACGGGTGCCGTGGTGCCGCCGCCGGCGAAGCCGTCGATGTGGGCGGCGAGTTCCCGCACGGTCTGCTTCTCGAACAGGGTGCGCAGGGCGATCTCGCAGCCGAAGACCCGGCGGATGCGGGAGACGACCTGGGTCGCCATCAGGGAGTGGCCGCCGAGGTTGAAGAAGTTGTCCTCGGGACCCACCCTCGGCGCGCCGAGCACGTCCTGCCACAGGCCCGCCACCAGTTCCTCGGTGGGCGTCAGCGGCGTGCGCGGTCCGTCCTCGTGCGCTCCGCCGACCGCGGAGGGCTCGGGGAGCGCCGCCCGGTCGATCTTGCGGTTCGGGGTGAGCGGGAAGGCGTCGAGGGGGACGACGAACGCCGGCACCATGTAGTCGGGGAGCGCCTTGCGGACGAAGGCCCTCACCTCGTTGGCGACCGCCCTCGTGCCGGGCTTCGACAC
Organism: Streptomyces sp. NPDC003327; assembly: GCF_053589515.1. Taxonomy (NCBI): domain Bacteria; kingdom Bacillati; phylum Actinomycetota; class Actinomycetes; order Kitasatosporales; family Streptomycetaceae; genus Streptomyces; species Streptomyces sp. NPDC003327. Next base: position 53,031 of record NZ_JBSFSA010000008.1, read on the forward strand.
CACGTACGCGACGAGCGCGTTCTCGCCGCCGGCGTCGGCGCGCGCCATGACCAGGGCGTCCTGGACGTCGGGCGCGGCGCAGATGACGTGCTGGACCTCGTCGGTCTCGACGCGGTAGCCGCGGATCTTGACCTGGTTGTCGGCGCGGCCGAGCGGGATGACGGAGCCGTCGGGCAGATGGCGGCCGAGGTCGCCGGTGCGGTACATGCGGTCGTCGTCGGAGTCGCCGAACGGGTTGCGCACGAACTTGGCGGCGGTCAGCCGCTCGTCGTGGGCGTAGCCCAGCGACAGGTGCGGGGAGCGGATGACGATCTCGCCCGGTTCGCCGACACCGGCCTGCCGGCCGGCCTCGTCGAGCACGAGCAGCTGGACGTCCTTCATGCCGCGGCCCAGCGGGTAGGTGACGCCCGGGTCGGCCTCGGCGACGCCGTGGGCCGCGGGGACCACGTAGTAGCCGACGGCGCGCTGCGTCTCGGTGGAGCCGTAGAGGTTGACGCAGGTCGCCGAGCCCGCCATGCGGGTGATGGCCCGTACGTCCCTGCTGGTCAGCGTGTCGCCGAGGAAGAACACCCGCTCCAGGAGCGGCAGCGTGCCCGGGGCGACCGACAGCTGGTCGAAGAGCCGTGCCATCGGGGGCGTCATGTGGCTGACCGACACCTGGGCGGTGCGGAACCACTGGGCGAGGCGGCCCGGGGTCTCGACGTCCAGGCGGTCGGGCACGCAGATCGTGGCGCCGGTGACCAGCGGCGTGAACACCTCGCGGTGCAGCGGGTCGTGGCTGATGCCCGAGAGCAGGCTGTAGCGGTCGGTCTCGCGCAGCCCGAAGGTCTCCACCATCCACGGCACGAAGTGCGTCAGGGAGCCGTGCGAGCCGCGGATGCCCTTCGGCTTGCCGGTGGAACCGGAGGTGAACGCGATGTACGCGCAGTCCCGCGGGCCGACCGTGACGGCCGGGGCCGGCTCCGTGCCCTGCGGCACCATGTGGCGGGCGGCCTCCAGGCGGGACGGCAGCTCGAAGCGGCAGCGCAGCGGGAACCCCTGGAGCGCGGTGTCGACCGCGAGCGGCACGGCTCCTGCCCCCTCCAGCTGGAGGAAGGCGCTCGGCCGGGCCACCGCGAGGCAGTCGGCGATGCGGTCGGCGGGGTAGCTCGGGTCGAGGATCGCGAACGACGCCCCGGCGCGCATCACGGACAGGATCGCCCAGACCAGCGACGCACCGCGCTCGCCGTAGATGGCGACCACGTCGCCCTTGGCGACGCCCTGCCGGGACAGCAGGCCCGACATCGCGGCCGTCGCCTCGGCCAGGTCGCCGTAGGTCAGCTCCTGGCCCGGCTCGCTGATCGCGATCCGACGCGGCTCGCGGGCGGCCCGCCGCTCGAACTGCTCGACGACGGAGCCGTACCAGCCGGCGTCCAGCGGGGCGGACGGGTCGGGCAGCTCGCGGCGCGACAGCGGCGTGTCGAGGCGCAGCGCGTCGATCGGGCTGCCGCTGTCGGCGACGGCCTGCTCGATGACCCTGATCCACTGGGCGAGCAGCTCCTCCATCGTCGCCGCGTCGAACTTCTCGCCGGCGTACATCAGGTCGAGCGAGAGGCCCGGCCGGGCGGGGTCGACGTAGAAGGTCAGGTCGAACTTGGCGCCCAGGTCGGGGACGGCGAAGGTCTCGACGTCGAGGCCCGGCAGCTCGGCCCGGTGCGGCGGGATGTTGAGCAGGTTCAGATAGACCTGGAAGAGCGGTGTGGTGCTCAGGTCGCGCTCGGGGGCGAGCGTGCCGACCAGCGTCTCGAACGGCACGTCCTGGTGCTCGTACGCGTCGAGCGTGGTGGCGCGGACCCGGTCGAGCAGCTCGCCGAAGGTCGGGTCGCCGGAGAGGTCGGCCCGCAGCACCAGCGAGTTGATGAAGAAGCCGATCAGGTCCTCCACCTCGCGGTGGCGGCGGCCCGCGATGGGCACGCCGATCGCGAAGTCCCGCTGGCCGGCGAGGCGGCCGAGGGTGAGCTGGAGGGTCGCCGCGAGCACCATGAACAGGGTCGCGCCGGACTCGGCCGCGAGCCGCTCCATCGCCTCGCGCAGCTCCGGCGTGACCGTCGCCCCGACCCGGTGGCCCGCGCCGTCGGCGGCCGGGGAGGCGCCGCGGGAGACCGGCAGGGTGAGCGAGGGCAGCGCGTCGAGCTGCTCGGTCCAGTACGCGACGGAACGGTCGAGGGCGCCGGAGTCGAGCTGGTGGCGCTGCCAGCGGGCGAACTGCTCGTACGTGACCGGGAGCGGGGGCAGCGGGGTGCTCGGCTCGTGGCCGGTCTCCTCCGCGTAGAAGTGCGTGAGGTCCCGCTTCAGGATCTCCATCGACCAGCCGTCGCCGACGATGTGGTGCAGCGTCAGCACGAGCACCGCGTCGTCGCGGCCGAGGTCCAGCAGCCGGACCCGCAGCAGCGGGCCGCCGGCCAGGTCCATCGGCTCCGCCGCCTCGCGGGCCACCAGGGCGAGGGCCTCGGAGGCGCGCTCCTCGGCGGTGACGCCGGCCAGTGCGGTGCGGCGCAGGGTGACGTCGGCGGCGTCCAGGACGACCTGGGTGAGGACGCCGTCGTGGTGGGCGACGACCGTGCGGAGCGTGCTGTGTCGGTCCACCAGGCGGGTGACGGCCCGCTGGAGTGCGGCCTCGTCGAGTGCGCCGGTCAGCCGGATCGCGCCGGCCAGGTGGTAGCGGCCGGTGAAGGCGCCGCGGCCGGAGCCGCTCTCGATCTCCTCCAGGAGCCAGAGGCGTTCCTGCATCACCGAGAGCGGCGCGTCGTCGCCGCCGGTGACGTGGGAGGCGAGTCCGCCGGAGGTGTCGCGGGCGGCCGCGGCGTCGCACAGCGCGGCGTACTCACGGAGCACGGGCGCCTCGAACAGGGCCCGCAGCGGGACCTCCTTGCCGAGCTCCTCGCTCACCTGCGAGGTGATCACGGTCGCGAGCAGGGAGTGGCCGCCGATGGTGAAGAAGTCGTCACCCGCGCCGACCACGTCGACGTCGAGGACCCGTGCCCAGACGCGGCCGACGGTCCGCTCGGTCTCCGTCTCCGGCTCGGCGAAGTCGGCGTGCGCGAAGTCCGCGCGGCGCGGGCGGCCGAGCCGGCTCGCGTCGACCTTGCCGCCGGGCAGCCGGGGCAGTGCGGGCCGGACCACGAAGGCGGCGGGCACCATGTGCGGCGGCAGCTCGGCCGCGCACCGCCCGGCCAGCTCCTTCGGGGTCAGCTTCGCGTCCGGCGCCTCGACGTGGGCCACCAGGACCCCGTCGCTGCTCGTGACCACGGCGAGCGTCACCCCGTCCTGGGCGAGCAGCACCGACTCGATCTCGGCGGGCTCGACGCGGTAGCCGCGCAGCTTGATCTGGCTGTCGCGACGGCCGCAGTAGTCCAGCGTCCCGTCGGCGCGCAGCCGGACGAGGTCGCCCGTGCGGTACATGCGGGCGCCCGGGACCCCCGCGTACGGGTCGGGCAGGAAGTGGGCGGCGGTCAGGGCGGGCCTGCCGTGGTAGCCGAGGGCGAGGCCCGCGCCGCCGACGTACAGCTCGCCGACCGCTCCGGTGACCACCGGCCGCAGCTCGGCGTCGAGGACGTACGCCGTCCCGCCGGGCAGGACCGCGCCCAGCGAGGCGGGCCGCCCGGGCGCGCAGTCGGCGGCCGTGATGACGACGGTGCACTCGGTGGGGCCGTACGCGTTGACGAAGCGCCGGCCCGGCTGCCACCGCTCGACGAGTTCGGGGCGCAGGGCCTCGCCGCCGGACACCAGGGTGCGCAGCTCCGGCAGCTCGCGGGCGGGCAGGGAGGCGATCACCGACGGCGGCAGCAGGCAGACGCCGATGCGCCGCTCGGCGAGGACGTCGGCGAGGGCCTCGCCGACCAGGGCGTGCTCGCGCTCGACGACGCACAGGGTGCCGCCGGCGGCCAGCGTGGAGAAGATCTCCCAGACGGAGGCGTCGAAGCTCAGGCTCGCGAACTGGAGCATGCGGGACCCGGCCTCGATCCCGAAGGCCCGCGCCTGGGTGGCCGTGAGGTTGGCGAGCGCCCGGTGCGAGACCAGGACGCCCTTGGGGCGGCCGGTGGAGCCCGAGGTGTAGAGCAGGTACGCGGGGGCGTCCGGCTCGGCCTGCGGGAGCGCGGCCTCGGCCACGGCGTCCGGCCCGGCCTGCGGGAGCGCCGTCCCGGCGGGGGCCCCGCGCAGGGCGTCCTCGACGAGGTCGCGGGTCACCAGACCGCGCGCCCCCGAGTCGGCCAGCATGAAGTCCTTGCGCTCGGCCGGGTAGGCCGGGTCGATCGGCAGGTACGCCGCTCCGCAGCGCTGCGTGGCGAGGACGGCGACGACCGCCTCGACGGACGGCTCGACGGAGACGGCGACGACGTCCCCGGGGCGCACGGCGAACCGCTCCGCGATCACCCGGGCGACCCGGTCGACCCGGGTCCGCAGCTCGCCGTAGGTCAGCGTGCTGTCGGCGCCCTCCACGGCGACGGCGTCGGCGCGGACGTCGGCGACCTGCTCGAACCGCGCCCAGAAGGTGTCGGGCCGCCGCGCGTCGTCCGGCTCGGCCGGCCAGCGGTCGAGGGCGGTGGACGCCGCCGGGGTCTCGACGCGCTCGTCCGGCCGCTGCGCCATCGCGCGGGCCGTCTCGCCGAACAGGCGGGCGACGAGCCGCGCGGTCTCCGGCCGGAACAGCTCCGTGTTGAACTCCAGCCAGCCCGTCAGCGGGCCGCCGTCGTCGGTGATCTCGAAGGTCAGGTCGGTCTTGGCGGTGCCGGTGTACGCCGGTGCCGTCTCGACCCGCAGGCCCGGCAGGGCCGGCGTGGGCAGCGCCCCGGCGCGGACGTCGAGGATCGCCTGGAAGAGCGGGCTGCGGCTCGGGTCGCGGTCCTGGCCGCTCGCCTCCACGATCGCGGAGAACGGCACCCACGTGTGCGGCAGCGCCTCCAGGGTGGTGGCGCGCGCCCGGTCGACGAGGTCGCGGCCGGTGGCGCCGTCCGGCACGTCGAAGCAGAGCGGGACGGTGTTGACGAAGAAGCCGACGACGTCGTCGTAGGCGCCGCCGTCCGGGCGGTTGGCGTCCGGGACGCCGATGACCACGCGCTCCTGGCCGGTCAGCCGGGCCAGGGTCGAGGACATGCAGGCGGCCAGCGTCATGAAGACGGTCGCCTGCTGGTCGCGGGCGAGCGCGCGCAGCAGGTCCGAGTCGGCCTGGCTCAGCGTCAGTGGGACGCGGGCGCCGCCGAAGGTCTGCACCGCCGGCCGGGACCGGTCGAAGGGCAGGTCGAGGGCGAGCGGCGCACCGCCGAGGTGGTCGGCCCAGAACTCCAGTCCCGCGCGGCCCTCCGCCGAGTCGAGGCGGGCGGCCTCGTCGACGGCCCAGCGGGCGTAGTCGTGGATCACGGCCGGCGGTTCACCGGCACCGGCGCCCGCGCCGTGGGCGTACAGCTCGGCCAGCTCACCGGCGATGATCTCCATCGAGCGGCCGTCGGAGACGATGTGGTGGAAGGCCAGGAGCAGGGCGTGCTCGTCGGGCCCGAACTCCACCAGGGCTGCGCGCATCAGCGGCGGCTCGTCCAGGCGGAACGGCCGGCGGGCGTGTCCCTCGACGAGTCCGGCGAGTTCGGCCTCGCGCCGGGCGGGCGCGACCGCGGTCCGGTCGATCACCTCGAACGGGCAGCTCGGGCCGGTGAGCACGAAGGGCACCGGGCGGCCGCCCTCGTCCCTGAAGCCGGTGCGCAGCGCGGAGTGGCGGGTGACGAGCGCGTCGAGCGCGCCGCGCAGGACGGCCGGGTCGAGGTCCCCGTACAGGCGCAGGACGCCGGGGACGACGTAGGCGAGCGAGCCCGGGGCGAACTTCTCCAGGAACCACAGACGGCGCTGGCCGAGCGAGAGGGCGGGCTCGACGGCCGTGGGGACGACGGTCGCCCCGGTCCCGGTCTCCGCCGGTGCGGCGGCGAGTTCGGCGATCCGCGCGGCCTGGGCGCGGACGGTGACCGACTCGAAGAACATCCGCAGCGGCGGCTGGACGCCGAACTCACGGCGCACCCGGGTGTTGAGGTCCGCCGCGCGCAGCGAGTGCCCGCCGAGCGCGAAGAAGTCCTCGTCGGGACCGACGCCCGCCACTTCGAGCACCTGGCACCAGATCGCGGCGAGCCTGCTCTCCATCGGCGTCATGTCCGCCGCCCCGGCCGAGCGGGACACCTCTGCGGCCAGTTCGCGCAGGGCGTGCGCGTCCACCTTGCCGTTCGAGGTGAGCGGGATGCGGTCCAGGACGAGGAGCCGGCTCGGGACCATGTAGCTCGGCAGCTCGCGGTTGAGCCAGTCGCGCAGGCCGTCGGTGCTGACGCCCCCGCCGGTGACGGCGGCGATCAGCTCGGTCTCGCCGGAGCCGCGGGAGGCGACGACGGCGGCCTCGGCGACCTCCGGGTGGCGGCGCAGCGCCACGTCGACCTCGCCCAGCTCGATGCGGTAGCCGCGGACCTTCACCTGCTGGTCGGCGCGGCCGACGTAGCGCAGCTCGCCGTCGGCGGACCGGCGCACCAGGTCGCCGGTGGCGTACAGGCGGCGGCCCGGCTCGGTCGCGAACGGGTCGGGGACGAACCGCTCGGCGGTCTTGCGCGGGGCGGACGCGTAGCCGCGCCCGACGCCCACGCCGCCGATGTACGCCTCGCCCACGACGCCGTCGGCGACGGGCCGCAGCCCGGCGTCGAGGACGTGGATCACCGCGTCGGTCATGTCGGCGCCGATGGACACGTCCCGGGCCCGGGAGACCCGGCCCGACTCGGGGCCGAGGTGGGCGACGGTCGAGCACACCGTGGTCTCGGTGGTGCCCCAGCGGTTGTACAGCCCGACGTGGCCGCGGTCGGCCGCGAACCACTGCGCGAGCTTGTCGGGGTGCGCGGCCTCGCCGCCGATGAGGATCGAGCGCAGCGCGGGGGGCACCTGCGCACCGGCCTCCAGGGCGGTGACGAGGACGTGGAAGAAGGCCGTCGGGATGTCGACCAGGGTGAGGCGCTGCTCCGCGCACCAGGCCCAGAACCGCTCCGGGGAGCCGAGGACCGACTCGTCGCGCTGCACCAGCGTCGCCCCGCGGGTCCAGGCGGAGAAGATCTCCTCCAGGCAGGGGTCGAAGGTGAGCGGCGCGAACTGCAGCACCCGGTCGCCCTCGGCGACGTCGAACGCGTCGAGGAACGACAGCACGTAGCTGACGAGCGAACGGTGCTCGATCTGTACGCCCTTGGGGCGGCCGGTCGAGCCGGAGGTGAAGATGACGTACGCGAGGTGGTCGCCGGTGACGGCGAGCGCCGGGCGCCCCTCGGGCAGGTCCGCGCCGGTCTCCCGGTCGACGCGGGTCGCGCTCCCCAGGGAGCCGGCGAGGTCCGCGGTCGCGGCGTGGCAGAGGATCCGCGCGCACCGCGCGTCGCCCACCATGTCGGCCAGGCGGCCCTGCGGCAGCGTCGGGTCCAGGGGCACGAACGCGGCCCCGGACTTCATGACGGCGAGCATCGCGACGATCAGCTCGGGCGAGCGCTCCAGGCAGAGGCCGACGGTGTCCTCGGGGCCGAGGCCGTCCCGCCGCAGCAGGTGCGCGAGGCGGTTCGCGGCGCGCTCCACCTCGGCGTAGGTGAACTCCACCGCGCCCGCCACGAGGGCGGTCGCGTCGGGGGTGCGGTCGGCGGTCGCCTCGAACAGCTCGTGGACGGAGGTGACGCCCGGCAGGGTGCGGGCGGGGACGTCGGCGCGGTCGAGCGACTCGGTGGCGCCGGTCAGCCGCAGCGCGGACACCGGGGCGTCGCCCTGGACGACGATCTGTTCGAGCAGTTCCAGGAACTGCTGTCCGAGCTGTCCGGCGAGGGCCTCGTCGAAGCGGTCCGCGCGGACCAGCATGTGGGCGAGGAGGCCGCCGCCCGCCGGGATCGCGTGCAGGGTGATGTCGAACTGGGTGGCGAGCTCGCCGGCCGGGAACGGTTCGAGGGTGAGCTCGCCGAGCACCGCGCGGTCGGTGCCCGCGCCGAACAGCACCGAGGTGACGTCGTCGGCGATCGCGGTGTGCGGGCGCTCGAAGACGACCGCCGTGTTGATCGCGGCCGAGGTGTTGCCCCGGGCGCGCAGCAGCTCGACGAGCCGGCTGACCGGGAAGTGCTGGTGGCCGAGGGACTGCCGCAGCTGCTGTCCGGTGCTGCGGATCAGCTCGGTGACGGTCCGGTGGGCGCCGGGCTCGGCCCGTACGGGAATGGTGTTGGCGAAGTAGCCGAGGGTGTTGCGGAAGCGGGCCTGCGGACGGCCGGCCGTGGTGGCGCCGACGACGAAGTCGCGCGCACCGCTGTGCGCCGCGACGAGCACCTCGAACGCCGCCATCAGCACCGAGAAGACGGTGGTGCCGTTGTCGCCGGCGACGCGTTCGAGCGCGCCGAGCAGCTCGGCGTCCACCGTGACCCGGTGGCTCGCGATGCCCTGGCCCGGCCGCGGACGCTCCCGTACGGGCAGCGTCGGGGCCTGGACGTCGCCGGAGAGCAGGTCGAGCCAGTAGCGCTCGTCGGCCCGCCACTGCGGGGAGCGCTCGTAGTCCTGCTGCCAGCGGACGAACTCCTCGTAGCCGACGGCCGCCGGGAGGTCGGGGGTGCGGTCGTGCAGCAGGTCGCCGTAGACGGTGGTCAGCTCGTCGAGCAGGGTCACCACGGACCAGAAGTCCGTGATCGCGTGGTGCTGGGCGAGGACCAGGACCGGTGCGCCGCAGCCGGTGAACAGCCGGGCGCGGGCGACGTCGCCGTGCTCGACGGCGAAGGGCGCGAGCGCGGCCTCGTCGACGCGGGCCCGGAGCACCTGCTCCGTCTCGCCCGTCAGGTCGACGACGTCAAGCTCGAACGGGACGGCGGGGTCGATCAGCTGCGCGCGGCGGCCGCCGTCGGTGCCGAAGGAGGCGGTCAGGATGGGGTGGCGGGCGCCGATGTGCCGGACGGCGGCGGCCAGCAGCCCGGTGTCGACCGGCTCGGTGAGCCGGACCGCGACCGAGACGTTCTGCCGGCAGTCCGGGCCTTCGAGGTCCCGCATGAACAGCAGCGACTGCTGACCGGCCGAGAGCGGTACGGTGCCGCCGCGCCCGCCGGGCTGGTGCGAGCCGGACTCCTGACGGCCGGACTCCTGTCCGGCGGGTGCCTCGGGGGCGCTGCGCAGCCGCTCGTCGATCGCGGCCGCGACCTCGCGCAGGCTCGTCGGCTGGAGCAGCAGGCTCGGGTCGGTGACGACGCCGAGCTGCTCCTCGATCCGGAAGGCGAGGTCGACGGCGGCGAGGGAGTCGAGGTCGAGTTCGGCGACCCGGGTGGCGGGGGCGTCGCCGTCGGCGCGGCCGACCCGGCTCAGGGCGTGCTCGATGGCGTCGGCGCTCGCCTCGGGGGAGAGGGCGAGGAGTGCGGCGCGGGAGGGAAGGTCGAGCTGCCGCCGCTCGCCGCGGGCGGTGGCGGTGGCGGTGGCGGAGCGGCGGTAGAGCTCGCCCTCGACCTGGCCCGCGGTGTACGCGGTCCGGCCGGCCAGGCGCTGGATCTTGCCGCTGGAGGTCTTCGCCAGGCTGCGGGCGGCCAGCAGGACGACGTCGAACAGGGCGATGCCGTGCTCGTGCTGGACGGCGGCGGCGATCGCGTCGGCGATCCCGGGGAGTTCCTCCTCGGGGGTGCCGGCGGCGACCTCGTGGAGGATCACGCACTCCTCGCCGTCCGCGGTCTCCACCGAGAAGGCGGCACCGCAGCCGGGCCGGGCTCGGGTGGAGGCCGCGACGGCGGTCTCCTCCAGGTCGTGCGCGTAGAGGTTCCGGCCGCGGACGACCATCATCTCCTTGAGGCGGCCGGTGACGAACAGCTGCTCGTCCCGGACGAAGCCGAGGTCGCCGGTGCGCAGGTACGGCCGCGGGTCGTCCGCGAGCGTGGCGCCGAAGCTCGCCTCGGTGGCGGTCTCGTCCTCCCAGTACCCGGCGGCGACGGAGGTGCCGCGCACCCACAGCTCGCCCACGGTGCCGGGGGCGACGCGCTCACCGGTCGCGGGGTCGACGACGGCCAGTTCGTGCCCGTCCGCGACCGGACCGGAGGCGACCAGCCGGTCGCCGTCGGGGTGCGGCTCGGCGCGGCCCTGCTCCAGGGCGGCGCGGTCGATCCGGAGGTCGTGCGCCCCGCGGCCGCGGCCGGCGCCCGCGACGAACAGGGTGGCCTCGGCCAGGCCGTAGCAGGGCAGCAGCGCGGAGCGGTCGAAGCCGCTGGGGGCGAAGGCCTCGGCGAACCGCTCCAGGGTGCGGTGGCGCACCGGCTCGGCGCCGCAGAAGGCGACCCGCCAGGACGACAGGTCGAGGTTCTCGCGCTCGGCGGGGGTGCTCTTGTTGACGCAGAGGTCGAAGGCGAAGTTCGGGCCGCCGGAGACGGTGGCGCCGCGGCTGGAGATCGCCTCCAGCCAGCGCATGGGCCGGCGCATGAACTCCAGCGGCGACATGAGGACGTTGGAGAGGCCGGAGAGCATCGGCTGCAGGACGCCGCCGAGCAGACCCATGTCGTGGTAGAAGGGCAGCCACGAGGCCACGACGTCGCCGTCGCCGAGCCCGAAGCCGCCGGCGATCGCGGACCCGTTGGACAGCAGGTTCCCGTGCGTCACGACGACGCCGCGGGGCGTTCCGGTGGAGCCGGAGGTGTACTGGAGCAGGGCGACCGAGTCGCGGGTGAGGTCGGGCCGCCGCCAGTCGTCGGCGCCCTCGGCCATCGCCTCCTCGGTGATCACCCAGGGCAGCCGGGCCAGTTCGGGGGCCTGGCTCTCGAACAGCTCGTACGTGAAGGCCTGCACGAGGCTGTCGGAGAGGACGATCTCGGCGCGGGAGCTCTGCACGACCGCGCGCAGCCGGGGCAGGGTGCGGGCCACGCGCAGGGGGTCCGGCGGGTAGACCGGGACGGCGACCATGCCGGCGTACAGGGTGGCCACGAAACCGATGACGAAGTGTTCGCCCGGCGGATACAGCAGCATGACCCGGGCACCGGGCTTCGCGCGCTCCAGCAGGGAGACGGCCGTCGCCCGCGCACGCCGGTCGATCTCGTGCATGCCGAGCGTGGTGTCGACACCGCCCGCGTCGGCGAGGAACTCGTAGCTGAGGGCGGCGCCGCGCTCGGCGACGTTGCGGCGGATGACATCGACGACAGAGGTGTTTGCGTACATAGACCGTTCTCGCATCGGCGTGGAAGGGGGAGCCCGGACGGGGGAGGGCGGGCCTGCGGGCACACCGCGGCGGCGGGCCGGACGGCAGGAGGGGCGCCGTCGGTCCGCCCGGGGGACGCGCGGGGGAGCCGGTCCGGCGGGACGGGGCCGGAGGGGCTGGTGAGGGGCCGGGACCGGCAGGACCGGGGGCCGGTGGGAGGCGGGTCCTCGTACCCGGCGACGGGCCGGCGGGACGGGGGCCGGCAGGAGTGGCGGCCTGGTAACCGGCGACGGGTCGGCGGGACCGGGCGCCGGTGGGCCTAGTAACCGGCGACGGGCCGGCGGTGGCAGAGGGCGCGGACCCGTTCCTGGACGCGGACCCGGAGGGCGGCGTCGAGGGCGTACGTCTTCTCCGAGGTGTTCTCGGTGGCGGTCAGGACCTCGATGACCAGGTCCGCGACCTCGGCGACGTCGGCGGTGTCGAAGCCGCGGGCCGCCATGCTGTTGCTGCCGAAGCGCACGCCCGACGTCACCATCGCGGAGTGGGCGTCGCCGACGATCCGGTTCTTGTTCACGAGGATGCCGCAGCTCTCCAGCGCCTTCTCGGCGTTGACGCCGGTGACGCCGAACGAGGTCAGCACGTCCGCGACCACGATGTGGTTGTCGGTGCCGCCCGAGATGACCCGGACGCCCCGGTCGACGAGCTGCTCGGCGAGCGCCGCCGACAGGGACCGCACCCGCTGGATCGTCTCGGCGAAGGCCGGGGTGGTCGCCGCGCCGAGGGCGTACGCCTTGGCGGCGATGCTGTTGACCACGGGGGCGCCCTGGATCAGCGGGAACAGCCCGCTCTGCAGGGTCTGCTGGAGCGTGCGGCCGGTGGGGAGCACGAGGTCGGCCGAGTCGCCGAGCAGGATGAGACCGCCGCGCGGGCCGTAGAGCTGCTTGTGGGTGCAGGTGGTCACGACGTGGGCGTGGGGCAGCGGCGAGGGGTGCAGACCGGCCACCACCAGACCGGCGATGTGGGTGATGTCGGCGAGCAGGTACGCGCCCACCTCGTCGGCGATCGCGCGGAACGCGGCCCAGTCGAGCGTACGGGGGTAGGCGGTGGTCCCGGCGACGATCAGGCGCGGCCGGTGCTCCAGGGCCTGCGCCCGCACCTCCGCGTAGTCGATGAGCCCGTCGGCGCCGAGGCCGTAGCTGTGCGCCTGGAAGATCCGGCCCGAGATGTTGACCTTGGCGCCGTGGCTGAGGTGGCCGCCCGCGTCCAGGTCGAGGCCCAGGATCGGGTCGCCCGGCTTCAGCAGCGCGTTCATGACCACCTGGTTGGCGGTGCTCGCCGAGTGGGGCTGGACGTTGGCGTAGCGGGCGCCGAAGGCCTGCTTGGCGCGCTCGACCGCGAGCCGCTCGACCTTGTCGACGTTCACGCAGCCGGCGTGGAAGCGTCGGCCCGGGTACCCCTCGGCCGTGACGTTGGCGAAGAAGCTCCCCTCGGCGAGCAGGGCCGCCGGGCTCACCGGGCTGCACGAGGCGACCAGGGCCAGGGTCTCCCGCTGCCGGTGGAGCTCCTCGTCGAGGAGCCCGTACAGGGCGGGGTCCCCGAGCTCCATGGCGTGCAGGGCGTTCTCGTAGAAGGCCGACAGGGGGGCGGTCGGGCCGGTCAGCGTGGGCAGATCCACGGCATGGGTCATGGGGCCGAATCCAAACTGTGAGGGCGGCGGTCGTCGGCCAGGGGCGACGGGCGGGCGTCGACGGGGACGGGCGCCGAGGGGGACGTCGACGGGTGAGCGGTGGGGGGAAGGGGATCGGAGGAGGCGCGGCGGACGATCAGAAGTTCGGCGTCGAGAGCATCGCCGCGACCTTGCGGTCCGGGTCCTCGAAGCCGCGCCGCCCGTGCATCACGCGCTTGTTGTCGATCATGACGATGTCGCCGGACTCCCACGGGAGGTCGACCCGCACCTCCTCGGTCGCGTCGAGCGCGTCCCACCGGCAGTGCTGCGGGATGGACGACCCGTCCTCGAAGGTCACGATCGCGCCCGAGCCGAGGTAGCTGTTGCACAGCGTGGGCGCGTCCACGTAGGGCGCCCGCGGGACCGCGGAGACGGTCCACCTCCAGTTGAGGTTCCCGGCCTCGTCGAAGTCGTACGCGAAGTCGTCGAAGGTGGCGAACAGCGCCTCCAGCTCCGCCCGGTCGGCCGTGCCGAACACCCGCTCCTGGTGCTCGGGGGCCGTCGGGAACGGAAGCCGCCAGGTCAGCCGCTTCTCGTCGAACAGCGCGCGGGTCTCCGGGGCCAGCCGCTTGTACGCCTCGACGCCGTCGTACACCGTCGTCTCGCCGTCCTCGTCGGCCGGCCGGACGCAGTAGAACCACTGGAGGCCCGGGTGCAGCGGGCAGTAGCTCATCTCGGAGTGCGCCGGAATGGGATTCCGGTGCGCGTCGACGAGGAGGACCGCACCGTCGTCGGAGATCGTCTCGCGATTCGGGTTCTGGTGGAAGAAGAGCTTCGAGGAGAACTTCTGGACGAGCGCGCGGAAATCGTCGGCGGTCGCGCCGAATCCGCGGAACATCAGCGTGCCGTGCTGCTTGAAGAGCTCGGAGATCTCGGCGTGCGGAAGTTCGGCGAGGGGGAGATCCGCGCTCTCGATCACCAGTCCGTGGTGATCGGAAAGGGGAGAGGTTTTGAAAGGGGTTGTCGCCATGAGAATTCCTACGTGAGAGAGAGGCCCGGGGATTCGATCACTTCGGTGACGGTAGACGGGCGTAGAACGGGCGGGCAATATCCGGATCCTGGACTGATCCGGTCAATGAAAGGGCCGCGTCATTCCGTCCATGGCCGCGTCATTCCGGCCGGAGCCGCGTCATTCCGGCCGCGGGCCGATGGGCGCGGTGTCCCCTGAACAGGTGTCACGGCTTTCGGGGGCGTGTGTTCGGGCCGCCGCGGCCCGACCATGGAAGACCGACCGGTACTCGCGTACCGCCCCGTCCCGTCCCGTCAGTGGAAGGCAATGCGGTGATGAACGACCTCCGGCTCGACGCCGTACGCGGCCCACAGGGAGGGCTCGTGCCGCGTGACGCGCCCCCGGCGGTCCCGGCGCTCGGTCCGGCCGACTGCCACATCTGGTGGACCGATCCGGCCACGGTCACCGACGACTGCCTGGCCCTGCTCGACGGGCCGGAACGGGACCGGATCCCGCAGTTGCGCAAGGCGGAGGACCGGCGGCGGTTCGTCGCCGGCCGGGCCCTGCTGCGTACCGCGGCCGCCGGCTACCTCGGCGTCGTACCGCGTGACCTCGACGTGGTGGCCCGCTGCCCCGACTGCTCCCGGAACCACGGCAAGCCCGAACTCCCGGGCACCGGGCTCCAGGTGTCCGTCTCGCACTCGGGCGACCGGGTGGCGGTCGCCGTCACCCGCGCGGGGGCGGTCGGCATCGACGTCGAGGAGATCGGCGCCGCGGTGTCACCCGCCGAGCTGCTGCCCCACGTCCTCGGGCCGTCGGAGCCCCGGACCCCCGCCCACGCCACCCCGAGCGGCTTCCACACGATGTGGACCCGGAAGGAGGCCGTGCTCAAGGCGACGGGACTGGGACTGCGGGTGCCGCTGTCCGAGATCGGGGTGTCCGCCCCGGAGGAGGACCCCCGGGTGCTGTTCCTGGGCGGCCCCGCCGCCAGGCCGGCCGAGGACTTCGTCCTGGCCGACCTGGACGCCGGTGCGGGCCGTGCGGCGGCGGTCGCGGTGATCGGCGGCGGGCCACTGGCCTTCACCGCCTACGCGCGCAGCCACCCCTCGGCCGCGGGGTTCGGCGCGGCCTTCGGTGCGGGGATCGGTACGGGACTCGGAGCGGGGTTCAGCGCGGGGCCGCCGCCGACTCGGACGACCGGGCACTGAGCGGCCGCATGTCCGTCCACACCCGTTCGATGTGGTCGAGGCACTGCTCGCGGTCGCCGCGGAAACCGTCCGGCTCCCAGCCGGCCGGCAGCTCGCGGTCGGCGGGCCAGAGGGAGTACCGCAGTTCGTCGTTGCGGACCACGAGATGGGTGCCGATGCCTTCGGACGTCATGTCTCCACCTGCTGTCGTTGTCGGGATTCGCCGTGCGCGGAGTGGGTGCGCGGGGCGGTCAGGGCGGCGCGGACCAGCTGCGCCTTGTTGTGCGCGCCGAGCTTGGAGCGGATGCGCTTCACGTACGTGTCGACCGTGTGCTGACTGATGCCGATCCGCCGGGCGGCCTGGTCGTGGGTGCAGCCCTCGACCAGGTGCCGGAGCACCTCCCGCTCCCGCGGGGAGAGCGTGGCCACCCCCTGCCGGGCGCCGCTCCCGGCACCGGCCGGAGCCGGTCCCCGGCCCGCCGCCCGCCGGATGGCGTCGACCAGCAGCAGGGGCGCGTCGTCGAAGGGGTGCGTCTCGCCCGGCCGGCCCGAGGCGGTGCCCCGGTCGGCGATCGGGTCCGTGGTCCGTTCCGTGGTCAGGAGGACCGTACGGGCCGGGGGCACTCCGGCCGTCCCGCGCGGCGGCTCGGGCAGCTCGTCGAGCAGCCCCAGGTCGAGGACCAGACAGTCGACCGCGTCGGCCGGCACCGCGAAGGGCGTACCGCTGGCGAACTCGACCTGGATGTCCGCTTCCGCGTCGAGAAGATGCCGGACGCCCAGGAGGGCCAGCTGGTTCCGGACGAAGATCCCGGCACGCACCATGTCGATCCCCCGTCTGCGCTGGTCCCGGTCCGCACCGGCTGTACAGCGCCAATCTCCACGATCGGCGCGACGGCCGGAAGACGACTCCGGTGGCCGATAGGGGCCCTGGACAGAAGGGGACACCGGGCGTGGGCGTCGGGGAGGCGACGCTCCGCCGGACGGGTCAGCGGTTGTCCGGAATCCAGCCGTTCTGCACGGCCCGGACGCCCGCCTCGAAGCGGCTGCGCGCGCCGAGCCGGGTCATCAGTTCGGAGGCCAGCCGTCGGGCGGTGCGCGGCGAGACGCCGAGCCGCTTGGCGATGGTCTCGTCGGTGTGCCCCTCGGCCAGCAGGACGACGACCATGGCCTGCTGGTCGGTGAGCCCCTGCTCGTCGGTCCTGCTCTCCTCGTTCAGCGGCCGGGCGCTCTGCCAGACGCTGTCGAACAGCGCGCAGAGCGCGGTCAGCGTGCCCTGGCCGGTCAGCACGACCGCGCCCTCGGCGCTGTTGTCGCTGTCGACGGGGATGACGGCGACCTTGCGGTCGACGACGATCATGCGGGTCGGCAGCGTGGGTACGGTGCGCACCTCGCCGCCCTGCTTGGACAGCCAGCTCACGTACTGGAGGGTGTGCGTGCTGCTGCGGGCGCTGTTGAGGTAGACGGTCCGCATCCGGACACCGCGGTCGAGGAGTTCCTGGTTGAGCGGCTTCGCGGCCTCGATGTGCTCGGGCCGCTGGGGTCCGTCCGGGGCGAAGGTCATGACCTCCTCCCGCGTCTCCCGGGTGAGGGCGGCGAGCCGGTCGCGGATCTGGTCGATTCCGGTCAGCCGCTCGCTGTGCGACTGGCTGTCGGACGGCCGGGCCTCCGCGTACTCCGCGATGAGCCGGGCCGCGGCCGCCCGCGAGTCCTCCAGCCGTTTCTGGTGCGCGGCCAGTTCCGCCTGCTGGCGTGCCATCAGCATCTGCAGGCCGACCTCGGGCGAGACCGGCCACAGCTCGCCCTCCCGGTCGTAGGAGGGCCTCAGCAGGGCGAGTTCGCTCAGGGTGTCGAGCCCGTGGCGGACCTGCTCGGAAGTGAGTCCCAGTCGCTCGGCGAGGTCCGTCACGCCGTCGTGCGGCCGCGCCAGAAGACCGCGGTAAACGGCCTCGGCCATTGGATCGAGACCAAGCGATGTGAGCACGGCACCTTCCCCCCGGAGGTCCATCAGGACGTCACATGATGCCACGCGTGGCCGGAATTCGACAGAAGGGTGGGTGGACTGTAGCGGCCATTGCCGGAATGGGACTTCTGTTGCCCTTCTCCCCCGTTCGCCCTATTGGGAAAATGCGAGGCGTGTATCTCGTTCACACCGAACTCCTCAACAGGAAGGAGGACTTGTGCATCCCTCAGGACCTCGCGCTTCTCCTTCGCGCCTTGGCGCACCCGGACGACGGCGTGGAGCACGTGGTCGTCCACCCCCGGGCCGGCCGCGGGCTGACGGTGGGCGTCTACCTGCTGTCCGAACGCCTCCGTGACGCGGAGGAGACGGCGGCGCGCCTCTGCGGGCGCGCGGTGGCGGGGACCGGTCCGCTGCCGGGCTGGCGGGTCGGCCGCTCCGAGGCGCCCCTGCTGGCTCCGTACGGCCTCGACGGCCTCGGCGACCTCGGCGACCTCGGCGACCTCGTGGACTGAACTCCTGGTCCGCACACTCCGCTCTCCCCTGACGGGGGTCCGTGACCGCTTCGGTCCAGGGCCCGTTCCGTCCACCCGATAACCCTTCCGAAGCCCTTTCGGCACGACGAAGCTCTGTCTCACCGAACGAACAACACACCCCGCTCGAAAGGGATTCACACGGTGCTGCGCTTTCGTCCCCGCCGCTGGGCCGCCGTTCTCCTGACGGCCTTCGCCCTCCTCGTCCCCGCCCTGAGTGGTTCCGTCGACACCCCCGCCACCGCTGCCGCCGTGGTCGCCGACGGCCCCCAGGACGACATGATCTGGGGCTGACCCGGCCTCCTCGCCCCATGGCGTGGACCGGTGGCGCGGACACGGGTACCGGAGGTGCCCGAGCCGACGTGACGGACGGCACCGAAGACACGGGTCCTCGGTGCCGTTCCGCGTGTCGGGACCCGGGCCCCGGAGGCGCCCGGCGAACCCCGTCCCCGGAGGCGCCCGGCGCCGCGAACTTCCGCACTCATATGTGCGGCTCCTCGCACGCCCGTGCGCAAGGTGCGGAAGAATGGAGCGGTGACCTCTTCCCGCTCCCCGCTTCCCTCCACCCCGGCGGCACGACTGATCGCCACCGACCTCGACGGCACCCTCCTGCGCGACGACAAGACCGTCTCCGAGCGCACGGTCGCCGCCCTCGCCGCGGCCGAGCGGGCCGGCATCGAGGTCTTCTTCGTCACCGGCCGCCCGGCCCGCTGGATGGACGTCGTCAGCGACCACGTCCACGGCCACGGCCTGGCGATCTGCGCCAACGGCGCCGCCGTCGTCGACCTCCACTCGGGCGGCACGTTCGTGCGGGTCCGCCCGCTGGAGCGCGCCGTCGCCCTCGACGTCGTACGGGCGCTGCGCGTCGCGGCCCCCGGCACCTCCTTCGCGGTCGAGCTGACCACCGGCATCCACTACGAGCCGCAGTACCCGCCCTTCTTCCTCGACCCCGGCGCCACCGTCGCCACCGCCGAGAAGCTCCTCTTCGAGGAGACCCCGGGCGCAGCGGCCCCCGTCCTCAAGCTGCTCGCCCAGCACCCGGAGCTCGACCCGGACGTCTTCCTGGCGACGGCCCGCGCGGCGGCCGGCGACCTGGCGGCCTTTACCCGGTCCAGCCCGACCGCCCTCATCGAGATCAGCGGGCTCGGCGTCTCCAAGGCCTCGACCCTCGCCCTCTGCTGCGCCGAGCGCGGCATCACCCCGGAGGAGGTCGTGGCGTTCGGCGACATGCCGAACGACATCGAGATGCTCAGCTGGGCCGGCCGCTCGTACGCCATGGGCAACGCCCACGCGGACGTCCTCGCCGCCGCCTCCGGCCACACGGCCGGCAACAACGAGGACGGCGTGGCGGTCGTCATCGAGCGCCTCGTCGCGGAGGCCCGTCCCACCCCCGGCGCCTCCTAGGCCCCTGGCAGCGAGGGCCACCCCCGCACCCTCCCGCCCCGACCGTCGAGGCGGCTCCCTACAGCGGGGCCTCCCACACCACCGTCGTACCGCCGCCGTCCTCGCCGAGGCCCGGGCCGCACCAGCTCGCGCCACCCAGCGACTCCGCGCGCCGGGCGAGGTTGCGCAGACCGCTGCGCCGGCCGCCGTCCGGGAGGCCGATGCCGTCGTCCGCGACCGTGAGCCGGACGCCGGGGGAGCCGTCGGACAGGGTGACGGTGGCGTCCACGACGACCTCGATCCGGCTCGCGGCCGCGTGCCGGAAGGCGTTGGAGAGCGCCTCGCGCAGCGCGGCGATCAGGTTCTTGCCGGTGAGGTCGCCGACCGTCGCGTCGATCGCGCCGAGAAAGCGGTGCGCGGGCGTGAAGCCCAGCGGCACGGCCGCCATGTTGATCTCCCGGAGCACCCGGGTCCGCAGCCCCGAGGGCGCCTCCGCGGGGCCCTGCTGGAGCGCGAAGATCGCCGTACGGATCTCCTGGATGGTCACGTCCAGCTCGTCCACGGCCTTGCCGACGCCCTCCCGCACCGCCGGCACGACCGACCCGCGCTGCGCGCTCTCCAGCATCATCCCGGTCGCGAAGAGCCGCTGGATCACGAGATCGTGCAGGTCACGGGCGATGCGATCGCGGTCCTCGTACACGGCGAGGCGCTCCCGGTCCCGCTGCGCCTCGGCCATCATCAGCGCGAGCGCCGCCTGCGAGGCGAACTGCGTCGCGAGGGTCCGCTCCGTCTCCGTGAACGGCCGGGCCCCGCGCAGCCGGGGCGTCGCGAGCGCGCCGAGCACCCGGCCGCCGCTCTGCAGCGGCAGCACCATGCTCGGTCCGTACGGGGAGGTCAGCCCGCTGATCATGCGCGGGTCCGTGGCCGCGTCCGCGACGAAGACGGCCTCGCCCTCCAGGAGCTGCTCCACCACGGCGCTCTCGGACGGGATCACCACGCCGAGCGACTTCGTGGGCCGGGGCGAGGAGACGGCGACGATCTCCAGACCGCCCTCCCGGGCCGGCAGGAGCACGATCCCGGCGTCCGCGTCGGCGAGCCGGCGCGCCTGCTCGGCCACGACCGTCAGCGCGTCGTCCGCGTCACCGCCCGAGAGCAGCGCGGTGGTCACGGCGACCGAGCCGTCGATCCACCGCTCACGCTGCCGGGCCGCCTCGTACAGGCGCGCGTTGCCGATGGCGATGCCCGCCTCGGTGGCGAGCACCCGGACCATGTGGACGTCGTCGTCGTCGAACCGCTCGCCCCCGCGCTTCTCGGCGAGGTAGAGGTTGCCGAAGATCTCGCCCTGGACGCGGATGGGAACGCCGAGGAAGGTCCGCATCGGCGGATGGCCGGGCGGGAACCCCGCCGCGCGGGGATCGGCGGTCAGATCGGCGAGGCGGATCGTCCGCGGGTCCCTGATGAGGGCGCCGAGCAGCCCGGCGTGGCCGTCCGGGCGGCGCCCGATGCGGTCGGCGACGTCGTCGCCGACGCCGTGGGTGACGAAGGCCGAGAGGCCGTCGCCCTCCTCGTCGACGACGCCGATGGCGGCGTAACGGGCGTCGGCCAGCTCGGCGGCCGTCTCGCAGATGCGGTCGAGGGTGGAGTGGAGTTCCAGGCCGGTGCCGATCGAGCGCATCGCCTCCAGGAGCTGCGGCACACGGGCGGTCAGCTCCGTGGACAGCCCCTGGAGACTGCGGGTGGCCCGCGCGGCGGCGTCCACGGGATCGGGCCGGCCCGCAGGGTCCTGCCCGCTCTCCGGGTCGTACGGGTCGAGCGGTTCCGGGGCGTCCGGCACGGCGGCGGTCATGACCGTGAGCCTAGTAAGTCCTATTTGGCGAGAAAAGTCGGCCCTCCGGAGCCGGGCCCCGCCGCGGCGACGAGCAGATCGGTCGCCCGCTCCTGCTCCAGCATCCGGCGCAGCGGCCCCTCCGCCCCGGCCAGCTCCGCGTACGGACCGCGCTGCACCGTGCGGCCACCGTCCAGGACCAGCACCTCGTCGACGGCGTCGAGGCCGTGCAGCCGGTGCGTGACGAGGACGGTCGTGCGGCCCTCCGTGGCCCGCAGCAGATCGTCGGTGAGCGCGTCGGCGGTGGCCAGGTCCAGGTGCTCGGCCGGCTCGTCGAGGACGAGGACGGGGAAGTCGGCGAGGAGGGCGCGCGCGAGCGCCAGCCGCTGGCGCTGGCCGCCGGAGAGCCGCGACCCGTGCTCGCCCACGAGCGTGTCGAGCCCGGCCGGCAGCCCGTCCACCCAGTCGAGGAGCCGGGCCCGGCGCAGTGCCTCGCGCAGCTCCCCGTCGCCCGCCCCCGGCCTGGCGAGCCGCAGGTTCTCCCGGACGGAGCTGTCGAAGAGGTGCGCGTCCTGCGCGCAGAGGCCCACGAACCGCCGGACCTCGTCACCGTCGAGTTCCCACGCGGGCACCCCGCCGAGCCGGTACGTGCCGTGTTCCACGTCCAGGAAGCGCAGCAGCACCTGCGCGAGCGTCGTCTTGCCGGAGCCGGAGGCGCCGACGACGGCCACCCGGCGCCCCGGCTCCAGGGTCAGCGCGAAGTCGTCGAGCGCCGGGCGCTCCTGGCCCGCGTACCGCGCGGTCACCCCGGACAGCTCCAGCGGGAACGGCCCCGCCGGGGGAGCGGCGGGCGAGCCCGGCTCCCGTACGGGCACGGGGGCGTCCAGCACCTCGAAGACCCGCTCGGCGCTGTGCCGCACCCGCTGGCGGTACTGGACGGCGAGCGGGAGTCCGGTGACCGCCTCGAACGCGGCGAGCGGCGTCAGGACGACCACGGCGAGGGCCACCCCGTCGAGCCGCCCGTCCCGCACGGCCTGGACGCCGACGAACGCGGCGGCCACCACCGTCAGGCCGCACACCAGGGCGGAGAGCCCGGCTCCGAGCGCGGCGGCGGCGGACTGCCGCGACGCGATGCCGGTGAGCGTCCGGTCGGCGGCCGCGGCCCGCTCGATGCGGCTCCGCAGCGCTCCGACGACGGTCAGCTCCGCGCAGCCGCGCAGCAGGTCGGCGACGGCGGTCGCGAGGGCGCCGCGGGCGGGCGCGAGGCGCCGCTCGGCCCGGCGGGCCAGCGCCCCGCTCACGGCCGGCACGGCGACGCCCGCGACCAGCAGGCCGACGGCGAGCACGGCTCCGGCCTCGGGCAGCAGCCAGGCCGTGAACCCGGCGGAGGCCACGCCCACGACGAGCGCGGCGCCCACCGGGAGGAGCCAGCGGAGCCAGTAGTCCTGAAGCGCGTCGACGTCCTGGACGAGCCGGGCGAGCAGGTCGCCGCGCCGGGTGCGGCGCAGTCCGGCCGGGGCGATCCGCTCCAGCCGCCGGTAGACGGAGACCCGCAGGTCGGCGAGCATCCGGAGCACGGCGTCGTGCGAGACGAGCCGCTCGGCGTACCGGAAGACGGCCCGGCCGATGCCGAAGGCGCGCGTGGCGGTGACGGCCATCATCAGGTGGAGCACGGGCGGCTGTTCGGAGGCCCGGGAGATCAGCCAGCCGGAGACGGCCATCAGTCCGACGGCGGACCCCAGGGCGAGGCTGCCGAGCAGCAGCGCGAGCGCCATCCGGCCCCTGAACTCCCCCGCCATCTCCCGCACCCGCCGCAGCCCGGACCGCGCCCCGTCCCCCGCACCGCCCTCCGCGTCCACGGCGCCGGGCGCGGCCGCCGTCTCCCCGGCGTCCCCCACGACAGCCGCCTCGGGCACGGCCGTCACCGTCTCCCCCACGGCCGCCGCGCGCCCGGCCTCGTCCGCCCTGCCCAGCGGCGACGGGGTCTTGGGCGACAGGGTCTTCGGCGACGGGTTCTTCGGCGACAGGCTCACCACCCGGTCCGCGACCGCGAGCAGTGCTGGCCGGTGCACCACGAGCAGCACCGTCCGCCCGGCCGCCAGGCGCCGGACCGCCTCGACGATCCCCGCCTCCGTCTCCCCGTCCAGCGCCGCCGTAGGCTCGTCGAGGAGCAGCAGCGGCCGGTCCGCCAGGAAGGCCCGCGCGAGCGCCAACCGCTGTCTCTGCCCCGCCGAGAGTCCCGCACCGTCCTCGCCGAGCACCGTGTCCAGCCCCTGCGGGAGGCCGTCGACGAAGCCGTCCGCCCCGGCGTCCCGCAGGGCGTCCCGTACCGCCGCGTCGGAGGCGTCGGGGCGGGCGAGCCGCACGTTCTCGGTGATCGTCCCCGCGAACAGGTACGGCCGCTGCGGCACCCAGGCGATCCGGCCCCGCCAGGCCTCCGGGTCCAGCGCGGCCAGGTCGACGCCCCCGACCCGTACGGAACCGCCCTCCTCGGGCACCGCGAAGCCGAGCACGACATCGAGGAGGGTCGACTTCCCGACGCCGCTCGGCCCGACCAGGGCCACCGTCTCGCCCGGTTCCACCGTCAGCGTCGCCGCGTCCAGCGAGGGCTCGGCCCGCCCCTCGTGCCGTACCGTCACCCGGTCCAGTTCCAGCCGTACGGAGTCCGGCACCGCGACCGTGCCCCCGCCGCGCACCGGCTGTTCGAGGACCTCGAAGATCTCCTCCGCCGCCGCGAGCCCCTCGGCCGCCGCGTGGAACTGGGCGCCGACCTGGCGCAGCGGCAGATACGCCTCGGGGGCCAGGATCAGGATGACGAGCCCGACGTAGAGGTCGAGTTCGCCGTGGACGAGCCGCATGCCGATGGTGACGGCGACGAGCGCCACGGAGAGCGTCGCGAGCAGTTCGAGGGCGAAGGAGGAGAGGAAGGCGATCCGCAGCGTCCGCATGGTCGCCCTGCGGTAGTCGGCGGTGATCGCGCGGATCGACTCGGCCTGGGCCTTCGCCCGGCCGAAGACCTTGAGGGTGGGCAGGCCGGTCACCACGTCCAGGAAGTGGCCCGACAGCCGGGAGAGCAGCTTCCACTGCCGGTCCATCCGGGCCTGGGTGTACCAGCCGATGAGGATCATGAAGACCGGGATGAGCGGCAGGGTCACGACGATGATCGCCGCCGAGACCCAGTCCTCGGTGACGATCCGGGCCAGCACCGCGACCGGGACGACCACCGCGAGGCCGAGCTGCGGCAGATAGCGCGCGAAGTAGTCGTCCAGCGCGTCCACGCCCCGCGTCGCGACGGCGATCAGGGACCCCGTCCGCCGGCCGCTCAGCCACGCGGGGCCGAGCGCCGCCGCGTGGTCGAGGAGCCGGCCGCGCAGTTCGGACTTGACCGCCGCGCTCGCCCGGTGGGCCGCCAGCTCGGTCAGCCAGGAGACCAGCGCCCGCGCCGCCGCGACCCCGGCGAGCAGCAGCAGGGGAGTGGTCAGCGCGGAGACCGCCAGCCCCTTCTGGAAGGCACCCACCACGATCTCGGCGATGAGCATGGCCTGGGCGACGACCAGCGCCGCCCCGGCCAGGCCCAGCACCACCACCGCGAGGAGGAAGAGGCGCGTGGCACGGGCGTACCGGAGCAGACGCGGGTCGATCGGTTTCACGTGAAACATGCCCCTCTGTGAGCAGCGGCCCTGGGTGGGAACGGACGTCCTAGTGGGCGTCGGCGATGTGCTGCGTGCCGATGCGCTTGCGGAACACCCAGTAGGTCCAGCTCTGGTAGAGCAGCACCAGCGGGGTCGCGATCGCCGCGCACCAGGTCATGATCTTGAGCGTGTACGGGCTCGACGACGCGTTCGTCACCGTAAGGCTCCATGCGGGGTCGAGCGAGGACGGCATGACGTTCGGGAAGAGCGCGAGGAAGAGCATCGCCACGGCAGCGGCGATCGTGATGCCCGAGAGCGCGAAGGACCAGCCCTCGCGCCCCTTCCGGATCGCTCCGACCGCACCGACCAGCGCCACCACGGCGACCACCATCGCCCCCAGGCTCCAGGCGTCGCCCCGGTCGGCCTGGGTCCAGCCCAGGAAGACGAGCGCGAGCACCGCCGTGACCAGGCCGAGCCCGAACGCGAGCGAGCGGGCCCGCTCCCGGATGTCCCCCACCGTCTTGAGCGCCGCGAAGACCGCGCCGTGGAAGGTGAAGAGGGTGAGCGTGACGAGGCCGCCGAGAAGGGCGTAGGGGTTGAGCAGGTCCCCGAAGGTGCCGACGTACTCCATCTCCGCGTCGATCCTCACCCCGCGGACGATGTTGCCGAAGGCCACGCCCCAGAGGAACGCGGGCACGAGGGAGGTCCAGAAGATGGCCTGCTCCCAGTTGCGCTGCCAGCTCTCCTCGGGTCGCTTCACGCGGTACTCGAAGGCCACGCCCCGGATGATGAGGCAGACGAGGATGAGCAGCAGCGGCAGGTAGAAGCCGGAGAAGAGCGTCGCGTACCACTCGGGGAACGCGGCGAAGGTCGCGCCGCCGGCGGTCAGCAGCCACACCTCGTTGCCGTCCCAGACGGGTCCGATGGTGTTGATGAGGACGCGCTTCTCGGGCCGGTCCCGGGCCAGCAACTTGGTGAGGACGCCGACCCCGAAGTCGAAGCCCTCCAGGAAGAAGTAGCCGATCCACAGGACGGCGATGAGTACGAACCAGACGTCGTGGAGTTCCATGCCTCGTCTCCTCGGCCTCAGTACGAGAAGGCCATGGGCCGGTCGGGGTCACGGGTGTCCCCGCCGATCGTGGTGGGCGGGTTGAGGTCGTCCTCGGTGAGCTCGGGCGGCCCCGCCTTGACGTACTTGACGAGGAGCCTGACCTCGATCACGGCGAGGACGGCGTAGAGGAGGGTGAAGACGATCATCGAGGTGAGCACTTCGGCCTGGGAGACACCGGGGGAGACCGCGTCCCTGGTGCGGAGCACGCCGTAGACGACCCAGGGCTGGCGGCCCATCTCGGTGAAGATCCAGCCCCAGGAGTTGGCGATCAGCGGGAAGAGCATGGTCCAGAGGGCGACGATCCAGTACCACCGCGTGAACTTCGGGCTGAGCGCCTTGCTCCTGAAGAGGACCAGGTGCGGCACCTCGTCCTCACCGGTCCGCATGCCCGGGGCCAGCAGGAACTTCTTGCGGGTCAGCCAGAGCCCGACGACGCCGATGGCCAGCGAGGCCATGCCGAAGCCGATCATCCAGCGGAAGCCCCAGTAGGCGACGGGGATGTTGGGCCGGTAGTCGCCCGGTCCGAACTTCTCCTGCTCGGCCTCGTTGATGTCGTTGATTCCGGGGACGAACGAGTCGAAGTCGTTGTGCGCGAGGAACGACAGCAGGCCGGGGATCTCGATGGCGACCTTGTTGTGGCCCTCGTCGACGTCGCCGTACGCGAAGACGGAGAAGGGCGCGGGCGCCTCGCCGTCCCAGAGGGCCTCGGCGGCGGCCATCTTCATGGGCTGCTGCTCGAACATGACCTTGCCGAGCAGGTCACCGCTGACGGCGGTGCCGAGTCCGGCGATGATCATGGTGACCAGGCCGAGGCGGAGCGAGGTGCGCATCACGGGGACGTGCCTCTTGCGCGCCAGGTGGAAGGCGGAGATGCCGACCATGAACGCGCCGCCGACCAGGAAGGCCGCGGTCATCGTGTGGAAGAACTGCGTGAGGGCCGTGTTCTGCGTGAGGACGGCCCAGAAGTCGGTGAGCTCCGCGCGGCCGCGCTCCTCGTTGATGCGGTAGCCGACCGGGTGCTGCATCCAGGAGTTGGCCGCGAGGATGAAGTACGCGGAGAGGATGGTGCCGATCGACACCATCCAGATGCAGGCGAGGTGGATCTTCTGCGGCAGCTTGTCCCAGCCGAAGATCCACAGGCCGATGAAGGTCGACTCGAAGAAGAAGGCGATGAGTGCCTCGAAGGCGAGCGGGGCCCCGAAGATGTCGCCGACGAAGCGGGAGTAGTCGGACCAGTTCATGCCGAACTGGAACTCCTGCACGATGCCGGTGACGACACCCATGGCGATGTTGATCAGGAAGAGCTTGCCCCAGAACTTCGTCGCCCTGAGGTACTTCTCCTTCCCGGACCGGACCCAGGCGGTCTGCAGCCCTGCCGTGAGGGCGGCGAGGGAGATCGTCAGGGGGACGAAGAGAAAGTGGTAGACGGTGGTGATGCCGAACTGCCAGCGCGCCAGAGTCTCTGGCGCAAGAGCGAGGTCCACGTCGTCTTCTCCTTACGTCGCCGTGGTCACATCGGCGGTTTGTCCCGCTCATCCCGCCCATTTCGGGAGGAACGAGACTCGCTTGTGAACGCGTTCACATTCACAAGCATTATGGCTCATACGAAATCCGTACTGGAAGTCGGGGCCCCTGTACCGCAGGTCACTCTTTCCCGAGACCTTCAACATATTGTTGAATCCGGGCCATGACCCTTCGGATACGCATCTCCTGGCCGGCCGGCCACACCACGGCCACCCTTGAGGAGACCCCCACGAGCAGCGCGCTCGTGAGGGCCCTCCCGCTCTCCTCCACCGCCCGCACCTGGGGCGAGGAGGTCTACTTCGACACGCCCGTCTCCGTCGCCGTCGAGGAGGGGGCGCGGCAGGTCGTCGACCCGGGCACCGTGGCCTTCTGGACGGAGGGCGACGCACTGGCCCTCCCCTACGGCCCCACGCCGATCTCCCGGGACGACGAGTGCCGGCTCGCGAGCCCGTGCAACCTGCTCGGCTCGCTCGACGGCGACCCGCGGATCCTGGCCGCCGTCAGGGACGGCGACCCGATCCGGGTGGAACTGATCCGCTAGGCCGTTTCTTTCGGATCAGGCCGGATCAGCGAGGTGCCGGGCGTCGGGAGCCCGGCAAGATCCGGAAGAGACGGCCTAAGCCCCCTCGCGGAAGCCCTCCGCCGCCTTGAGGAACAGGTCGTTCGCCTCGGTCTCACCGATCGTGACGCGCACGCCCTCCCCCGCGAACGGCCGCACCACCACGCCGTGCCGCTCGCACTCCGCCGCGAACTCCGTCGTCCGCTCCCCGAGCCGCAGCCAGACGAAGTTGGCCTGGGTGTCCGGCACGGTCCACCCCTGGGCCACGAGCCCCGCGTGGACCCGGGAGCGCTCGGCGACCAGCGAGCCGACCCGCCCGAGCAGCTCGTCCTCGGCGCGCAGCGAGGCCACCGCCGCGTCCTGCGCCAGCTGGCTCACGCCGAACGGCACGGCCGTCTTGCGCAGCGCGGCCGCCACCGGCTCGTGGGCGACGGCGAAACCGACCCGCAGCCCCGCCAGGCCGTACGCCTTGGAGAAGGTCCGCAGCACCGCCACGTTCGGCCGGTCGCGGTAGAGCTCGATGCCGTCCGGGACGTCGGTGTCACGGACGAACTCGCGGTACGCCTCGTCGAGCACGACCAGGACGTCGGAGGGCACCCGGTCGAGGAACCGCTCCAGCTCGGCCCGGCGCACGGCGGTGCCCGTGGGGTTGTTCGGGTTGCAGACGAAGATCAGCCTGGTCCGGTCGGTGATCGCCTCGGCCATCGCGTCGAGGTCGTGCACCTCGCCGTCGGTCAGCGGCACCTGCACCGAGGTGGCCCCGCTGATCTGCGTGATGATCGGGTACGCCTCGAAGGAGCGCCAGGCGTAGATGACCTCGTCGCCAGGACCCGAGGTCGACTGGATCAGCGACTGGGCGATGCCGACCGAGCCGGTGCCGGTGGCGATGTGGGAGACGGGCACGCCGAAGCGGTCGGCGAGCTCCTGCGTCAGCGCGGTGCAGGCCATGTCCGGGTAACGGTTGAAGCTCGCGGCGGCGCCCACCGTGCTCTCCAGGACGCCCGGCAGCGGCGGGTAGGGGTTCTCGTTGGAGGACAGCTTGTAGGCCACCGGTCCGTCGGCGGCGGCCGGCTTGCCCGGCTTGTAGGTGGGGATGCCGTCCAGCTCGGCGCGCAGCTTCGGGCTGCCGGTGCTCTTCCCGCTGGTCCCGCTGGTCTCGCTCACAGTGTGGCCTCCTCGACCGTCCGTCCGTACCGCCAATACTCCTCACCTTATGAGGATTCGCGGCCGCTGCGAATGGGCTGTGGACAACAGGAGGGACACGCTGTGGAAAAGGCCGCACCACCGGCACGGGGCGGGGGGAGCGTGCGGATGGGTGGCGCGCGCCGGTGGCGAGCGCCGTGGCGCGCATCCCCCGTAGAGGTGAGTTGAGACCTCTTCGAGACCTCGCCCCCTCGCCAGGTCGACACCGTTCGACAGCCCAAGGTCGTATGCCAAAAGCGTGAACTACCTTTGATTTCGCGGTCATTGACCCGCCACGACCGTGCAGAAACGTGCCTGTCAACGCAGTCATATGCGACCGGCCCAACCGCCCCCCGTCGCCCTACTATCGGCTCGCCATGACAGCAGCAGGGAAGCACCAGGTGAGCCGGGCACAGACCCGGGGAAGCCGGCAGGGCCGGGCAGGCATCCGGGACGTGGCCGCCGCCGCCGGGGTCTCCATCACGACTGTCTCCGACGCGCTCAACGGCAAGGGCCGACTCCCGGACGCCACCCGCCGCCACGTCCGCGAGGTCGCAGACCGGCTGGGCTACCGCCCTTCCGCAGCGGCCCGCACGCTCCGTACCGGCAAGTCGGGACTCATCGGCCTGACCGTGACCACGTACGGGGATGAACCTTTCACCTTCACCGAATTCGCGTACTTCGCGGAGATGGCCAGAGCCGCCACATCGGCCGCACTCGCCCGGGGCTACGCCCTGGTCATCCTCCCCGCCACCTCCCGCCATGACGTCTGGTCGAACGTCGCCCTCGACGGCACCGTCGTCATCGACCCCTCCGACCACGACCCGGTCGTGACCGAGCTCGTCCGCCAGGGCCTCCCCGTCGTCTCCGACGGTCGCCCCGCCGGCACCCTCCCCGTCACCGCCTGGGTCGACAACGACCACGAAGCCGCCGTCCTCGACCTGCTCGACCACCTCGCCGACGCCGGGGCCCGCCGCATCGGCCTCCTCACCGGCACCACCACCGACACCTACACGCGCCTGTCGACCACCGCGTACCTCAACTGGTGCGAACGCGTCGGCCAGGACCCCGTCTACGAGGCCTACCCGGCGCACGATCCGTGCGCGGGCGCCGTCGCGGCCGACCGGCTGCTCGCCCGCCCGGACCGACCGGACGCCGTCTACGGCCTCTTCGACCCCAACGGCACCGACCTCCTCGCGGCGGCCCGTCGCTACGGCCTGCGCGTCCCCGACGACCTGCTGCTCGTGTGCTGCAGCGAGTCGACCGTCTACGCCACGACCGAACCGCCCATCACGACCCTCTCGCTCAAGCCGCGCCGCATCGGCACGGCCGTCGTCCAGCTCCTCATCGACGCCATCGAGGGGATCGAGACCGACGGACCGGTCGAGCGGGTGATACCGACCGAGCTCATCGTCCGTACGTCCTCGCAGCGCCGCTCCCCGCGCACGACCGTCAGCCCGCCGCGCTCTCCCTCGAACGACTGACATCCACCGGCCGCCGGCCGTCCCCGCTCCTGCCCGTGGGCGGGGACGCCGAAACCGCGTCCTCCACCGGCTTCAACCCTGGACCGGACCTTCCCAATTCGGGCGAAACAACCGGTGAACCCGGAGTGGACCCGGATTCACCACCCCTGGTGCGTCACACAGGCGGACCCTCATTCCTATGATGGGCGCACGACACCGCGGACCACCCCGACCAGACAGGTCCGCGATGTGCAGGGCATCGCGACGGTGGTGGAGGGGTCGATGACTCAGGGGGCCGGGCAGGAGCCCGTGGTGCGCACGGCGACATTGCGTGACTTCCGTGTACCGCCGTACGCCCGCGTGCCCGTGCAGGGCCACGCCGAAGCGCCGGCAGCGGAGCCGCCCTCCGCCGTCCCGCCGACGGCGCAGGAGCCGCCCCGGGCCCCCGCGCCGCTCCCCGACACGCCGACGCCCGCGCAGCCGCCGGCCCCGCCTCAGCCCCCCACCGCCGCGCCGGTCACCGCTCCCCAGGCCGCCCCCGCGCCGGTCCCCACCGCCGCGCCGACCCTCCACCTCGGCCGCATGGCGCCCCCCGCCGCGTACCCCGACCCGGCCGGCGCGTCCTCCATCGTCGCCGTCGCCACCGGACACCCCGGCAACGCCTTCCCCGAGGGCGAGGTGCCCGACGGCTACACCCCGACCGAGCGCGACCTGCCCGTCATCAACCGCGGCGACACGGTCCAGGTCCACGTCGCCCCGGCCCCCGTCGCGGCGCCCGCGGGCGCCCCGGGCGACGGCCCCGGCCCGCTGTACGTGGTCGGCGACGTCCACGGCTACCTCGACGAGCTGGTGGCCGCCCTCCACGAGCAGGGCCTCATCGACGCGAGCGGCCGCTGGTCCGCGGGCAACGCCCGCCTGTGGTTCCTCGGCGACTTCACCGACCGCGGCCCCGACGGCATCGGCGTCATCGACCTCGTCATGCGGCTCTCCGCCGAGGCCGCCGCCGCCGGCGGCTACTGCAAGGCCCTCATGGGCAACCACGAACTGCTGCTCATCGGCGCCAAGCGCTTCGGTGACACGCCCGTGAACTCCGGCGCGGGCACCGCCACCTTCCAGGCCGCCTGGCTCCTCAACGGCGGCCAGAAGCACGACATGGACCGGCTCCAGGACGTCCACCTCCAGTGGATGTCCCGGCTCGACGCCGTGGTCCGCGAGGACGACCACCTCCTGCTGCACTCCGACACCACCGCGTACCTGGAGTACGGCGAGACCATCGAGGACGTCAACGACACGGTCCACGAGATTCTCACCCGGAACGACGCGGACGAGGTCTGGGACCTCTTCCGGAAGTTCACCAAGCGCTTCGCGTTCCGGGACGAGGGCGGCCCCCAGGCGGTCCAGGAACTCCTCGGCACCTACGGCGGACGCCGGATCGTGCACGGCCACAGCCCTATCCCGTACCTCCTCGGCCAGGTCGGCGGCGAGGACGGCGAGGGCGACTCGGGTCCGCTCGTCGAGGGTCCGCACGTGTACGCGGACGGGCTCGCCATCGCGATGGACGGCGGCGTCACCATGGCCGGAAAGCTGCTGGTCGTCCAACTCCCCCTGGCGGACTGAGTGATCGACCCGCTCGACTGACCGACCGCTCGACTGACCGACCGCTCGACCGACCGACCGGATGACCGGCCGACTGACCGGATGACCGGGCACGGGACGCATCACCCTCCGCATCCGGGAAAGTCGATTTCCGGAAACTCCCTGTCAGCGCCCGCCGTCACCGCAATACCATCGGAGCATCCGTAGCAGGCTCTCCTCCGTTTCCGCCCGCCACGCCGTCTCCACGGCCTGTCCGGGCCCCTTACGGAGCATCGGGGGATGCACATGAACGTGGCTCCGCACCTGCTGACCGAGGACCGCGCCGAGTACGAGCGGGTCCTCGACGACGCACTGCACACCGCTCACGCACGTCCGGATCTCGACGGCGTCGGCACCCGGCTGACGCCCGCGCAGCTGCGGTCGATGGCCATGAACGCGACCGCCCTGATCACCGCGGCGGCGGCGAGCGAGTACGACCACTTCGTCAAGGTCCGCGCACAGCGCCGCGCGCCCTCCCCCCGCCCAGCCCCCACACCCGCCCACGAAGGCCCCGGCGCGGGCGTCGTCGCGATCTTCACCGTCATGGTGCCGGTCCTCGGGGGCTCGGCCGCCGCGATATTCCTGCTGGTCGGAGCGGTGCTGCACGCCGTCGCCCCGACCGTCGTCTTCGGCTCCACGCTGCTCACGGCCGGCCTGGTCTTCGCCGCCGTCGCCGCCGCGGGCCTGCTCTGCGCGGCCGTGGGCCTCCTCCTGACGGCCCTGCGCAACAGCCCGGCCGCCTCGGGCGCGACGGCCGCCGCGGCCGACGACGAACTCGCCCTCGCCCGGGAGGCCTGGCGCCACGCCCTCCTGGAGCGCGGCATCGTCCCCTTCCTCCGCGACGCCCTCGCGGCCACGCCCCCGCCCGAGGCCGCCTCCCCCGACCCGCTCCCCGGCCCGTAGCCGGGCGAAGGCCCCGGCGACCGCACGACGTTCGGGCCCGTGGGCAGGGTGACGGCCCGCGACTCCCCCCGTGAGTCGCGGGCCGGTCCGGTGCCCTCGGCGTCAGTTGGCCATCGGGAGGTAGACCCGGTTGCCGGCGGCCGCGAACTCCGCGGACTTCTCCGCCATCCCGGCCTCGATCTCCTCCTGGGTCCCGCCGTGTTCGCGCCGGATGTCCTGGGAGATCTTCATCGAGCAGAACTTCGGACCGCACATCGAGCAGAAGTGCGCGGTCTTCGCGGGCTCCGCCGGCAGGGTCTCGTCGTGGAACTCCCGCGCCGTGACCGGGTCGAGGGCCAGGTTGAACTGGTCCTCCCAGCGGAACTCGAACCGCGCGTCCGACAGCGCGTCGTCCCACTCCTGCGCGCCCGGGTGACCCTTCGCGAGGTCCGCCGCGTGCGCCGCGATCTTGTACGTGATGACGCCCGTCTTCACGTCGTCCTTGTTCGGCAGGCCCAGGTGCTCCTTGGGCGTGACGTAGCAGAGCATCGCCGTGCCCCACCAGGCGATCATCGCCGCGCCGATGCCCGAGGTGATGTGGTCGTACGCGGGCGCGACGTCCGTGGTGAGCGGGCCGAGCGTGTAGAACGGCGCCTCCTCGCAGATCTCCTGCTGGAGGTCGATGTTCTCCTTGATCTTGTGCATCGGGACGTGCCCGGGGCCCTCGATCATCGTCTGGACGTTGTGCCGCTTGGCGATCGTGTTCAGCTCGCCGAGCGTGCGCAGCTCCGCGAACTGGGCCTCGTCGTTGGCGTCCGCGATCGAGCCGGGCCGCAGGCCGTCGCCGAGCGAGTACGTGACGTCGTACGCCGCCAGGATCTCGCAGAGCTCCTCGAAGTTCGTGTAGAGGAAGTTCTCCTTGTGGTGCGCGAGGCACCAGGCGGCCATGATCGAGCCGCCGCGCGAGACGATGCCGGTCTTGCGGCGGGCGGTGAGCGGCACGTACGGCAGCAGCACGCCGGCGTGGACCGTCATGTAGTCGACGCCCTGCTCGGCCTGCTCGATGACCGTGTCCTTGTAGATTTCCCAGGTCAGCTCCTCGGCCTTGCCGTCGACCTTCTCCAGGGCCTGGTAGAGCGGCACGGTGCCGATCGGCACGGGGGAGTTGCGCAGCACCCACTCGCGGGTGGTGTGGATGTTGCGGCCGGTGGAGAGGTCCATGACCGTGTCGGCGCCCCACTTGGTCGCCCAGGTCATCTTCTCCACCTCCTCCTCGATGGAGGAGGTGACGGCGGAGTTGCCGATGTTGGCGTTGACCTTCACCAGGAACCGCTTGCCGATGATCATCGGCTCGATCTCCGGGTGGTTGACGTTCGCCGGCAGCACGGCACGACCGGCCGCGATCTCCTCGCGCACGATCTCGGGCGAGACGTTCTCGCGCAGCGCGACGTACTCCATCTCCGGGGTGATCTCGCCCCGGCGGGCGTACGCGAGCTGGGTCACCGCCTGGCCGTCGCGGCCCCGGCGGGGCAGGCGCGGGCGGCCGGGGAAGACGGCGTCGAGGTTCTTGAGGCCGCCGCCGCGCGGCGAGGTGTGCTTGATGCCGTCGTCCTCGGGGCGGACCGGGCGGCCCGCGTACTCCTCGGTGTCGCCGCGCGCGATGATCCAGTTCTCGCGCAGCGGGGCGAGGCCCCGTCGTACATCGGTGTCGATGGTCGGGTCGGTGTACGGACCGGACGTGTCGTACAGCGTCACGTCCTTGCCGTTGGTGAGGTGCACCTGCCGCACGGGCACACGGAGGTCGGGGCGCGAGCCCTCGATGTACCCCTTGTGCCAGCCCGGCGTGCGCTCCTGGCCGCTCTGGTCGGTGGCAGGCGTGCGTGCATCCTGAATGGTCATGTGACCGAATCTCCCTACGCCGGCATTACCCGGTAACAGGTTCGGCGGTCGGCGCAGCGAAGTCGTCAGCGCCCTCTCAGCCCGGTGCTCCGAGCTCCCGCGTGTGCAAAGGTGCCACCACGCTAGCGTCATCACGGGCGTGCTGAACAGTGGGCCACGGACGTTCTTGCGATGATCGGTCGGTGACTTCCTCGCAGCAGACCCCCGATCCGTACGACTCCGGCCACGGGTCCGGGCAGGAATCCGGCCACGGCTCCGGACCGGGGTCGGGGCCGGGCTCCGGACCCGGCGGTTCCGGGCACGGCCACGGGCACGGCTCGGGCCAAAGCCACGGGCACGGGAACGGCCACGGCCCTGCGCACGGCCACAGCCACAGCCACGGGCCCGCCGCTCCCGTCTCCCGGCATCTGCGCAGGGTCATCGCGGCCGTCCTGGTGCCCTTCGCCGCCGCCGTGGTGGTCGGGCTCGCCGTGCTGTGGCCGGGAGGCGCTCCGGCGCACGAGCGGACCGGGGTCGGCTTCGACCGGCAGACCGAGCAGGGCACGGTCGTCTCCGTCGAGCGCGTCGACTGCGCGGACGTGAACGCCGCCCAGGTGCCGCCGACCGGTGACACCTCCACCCCGCAGGGCCGCGAGGCGGTCAACGCCCAGCAGGGGCAGTGCGAGAAGGCGACCGTCGAGGTGACGACCGGCCAGCACAAGGGCCGCACCTTCACCGAGATCGTGCAGCCGGACGCGCCGCGCCAACTCGACGAGGGTCAGGGCGTGGTGGTCGCGTACGCCCCCGACGCCCCGAAGGACCTGCAGTACTCGGTGACGGACGTGAACCGGAAGGTGCCGTTGGCGGTGCTCGCCGGGATCTTCGCGCTCGCGGTCGTGCTCGTGGGCCGCATGCGGGGTCTGATGGCCCTGATCGCGCTGGCGGTGAGCTTCCTCGTCCTCACGCTCTTCATCCTGCCGGCGATCCTGGAGGGCTCGAACCCGCTGGTCGTGGCGGTGGTCGGGTCGAGCGCCATCATGCTGATCGCGCTCTACATGTGCCACGGCCTGTCGGCCAGAACCTCGGTCGCGGTCCTCGGCACGCTGATCTCCCTGCTGCTGATCGGCCTGCTCGGCTCGCTGTTCGTCGGCTGGGCGTCGCTGAGCGGCAACACCGACGACAACACCGGTCTGATTCACGGGCTCTACCCGGAGATCGACATGTCCGGCCTGTTGCTCGCGGGCATCATCATCGGCTCCCTCGGCGTCCTCGACGACGTGACCGTGACGCAGACCTCGTCCGTCTGGGAGCTGCACCAGGCCGATCCGAGCATGGGTCCTCGGGCCCTGTACCGGGCCGGGATCCGGATCGGCCGGGACCACATCGCCTCGGTGGTGAACACGCTGGTCCTCGCCTACGCGGGCGCCGCCCTGCCGCTGCTGCTGCTCTTCTCGATCGCGCAGAGCAGCGTGGGGACGGTGGCCAACAGCGAGCTGGTCGCGGAGGAGATCGTCCGGACCCTGGTCGGGTCGATCGGCCTGGTCGCGTCCGTGCCGCTCACCACGGGCCTCGCGGCGCTCGTCGTCTCGGCCGACCGTCCGTCCTCCGGTGGCCGTCAGCCCGCGCCGGTACGAGGTGGTCGGCGCCGTCGCGCGAAGTGACGCGGCCCCGGGGGCGGGCCGTCGCCGGTGCCCGGGGCGGTGCGTCCGCGGTCGGTGCCCGGGGCGGTGCCGTCCGGTCATGCCGGGCCGGCGTTCTCCTCCGCCAGGATCCGGCCGAGCGCCGCCTCCAGGTGGTCCTCGAAGTCACCGAGCGTGCGCTCCTGACCGAGCGGAACCAGCTTGTCGGTCCGGTCGAGGAAGGCGACCAGCGGCGGCGCGCTCGCCCGGAACAGGGCGCGGTCGCCGCCCACCTGGAGACGGATGGAGACGTCCGAGAGTCCCTCGGGATCGGTAGGCGCGATGTGGACGTCGCCCTCGCCGCTCGGCCGGTTGATCCCGTCGAGCAGCAGCTCCCTGCCGAACGCCCAGGTGACGGGCGCGTCCCCGGGGAGGTGGAAGGTCATGCGCACCGCGTAGGGATCCCGGGTCTCATACCGCAGTTCCACCGGGATCTTGAAGGAGAGCTCCTCCGAAACGAGGAAGCTCATCAGGACCTCGGCCTGAACCGACTCTCGCATCATGTACCCCGCAGTTGATGGAGCAGTTGTGTAAACACAGCTGCTGAAAGCTGTGACCGAAACGGCCAGGAATGATCCCTCGTGGCCCTCTTGACGCAATCGTGCTGCACGCACTTGCAGATCACAAGGAGTGATTTTTCAGATACTGATAGAGAACGCGAGGGAACTGAAGAGCCTCCCGATCTCCGTACGCAGTCGCTCAACTGCGGGGAGCAACCGTTCTTCCTGGTGGAGAGGGAGGGAAATGGCCATCGCGGCCGCTGCGGACCCCGCCGTCACCGGAATGGCGGCACAGACCGTGCCGAGCGCATATTCCTGCCGCTCTACCAGGGGCTCCATTCTCCCCAAACCGCCCAAACGATCCAAAAGCGCCCGCCGGTTACTCACCGTGTACGGAGTGATGGCTTCCACCGGGTGGCGGTCAAGGTGGTCTTGACGAGATTTCAGATCGAGTTGACTCAGCAGGCATTGCCCGATCGCGTGCGCGTGAGCGGTCTCGCGAAAGTCCGCCCATTCCTCCACGGCGGGGGCGGACGGGGTGTCCGCGACGGCCACGAGCTGGATCTCGCCCTCGCGGTAGAGGGCGAAGTAGATCGGCACACCGATCTCGTCCCGCCAGCGGGCAAGGGAGTCTTCGATCTTGATGCGACGATTCTGCACAGCTCCGCCGCCGGCCAGCCGCCTCGCGGCTTCGCCCAGCACGAACACGCCCTTCTCGCGGAGCAGATAGCCCTCGTGCGTCAGGGTGCGGAGCAGGTGGTACGTCGTCGGCAGCGGGAGGCCCGTCTCACGGGCGAGCTGCTTGGCGGGGGCCCCGTCCTCGTGGGAGGCCACGGCCTCCAGAAGTCTCAGCGCCCGCTGCACCGAACCGATCAAGGTAGGCGCAGCCGTCTGCGTAGCCATGGCCAAAGGTCACCCCCAGGCGTGACAACGGATGCAGTGCACCCGTCGGCGGGGGCCGCCCCCGCGCGACCGCCGGGCCTGGGAACCCCCTGGGGTCCGATCGTGGACCCGTCGGGGGACAAGCGGGAAACCGCTGGTCAGTATGGAGGTCTACGCCTGTAGTCCCCATCACGGCGGAGGACTGCCACCTTAACGGCAGGTACGGAGCCCACACCCCGTTTCAAGCGGCGCGTTCCCCCGCCCGGGCTAACGGCCTCCGCCGTCGTCCTACTGGCCGGTAGCTTCAGCTACCACTCCTCGCGCGAGCGGGACGAGGAGCTGAACTTCCGTACGACGTACACGAGTCCGGCGACCAGGGCCACGAAGAGCAGCACCTTGAAGAGCAGCCCGACCACGAAGGCCAGCACGCTGGTGATGAGTCCGCCGAAGACCAGCAGGGCGAGGGCGGGTATGGCGACCCACTTCACCCACCAGGGCATCCCCGCGAGAATCTCCTGTACCGCCATGGTCTTCTCCCTCGCTCTCGACCGTCCGCCCGCCGCACCCGCGCCGGACACCCTCAAGGCTAGGGTCGCGAAGGCCCCGGCGGAGCCCGCGCTTCCCCGGCTCTTCCCTGAACCACCCCCTAGGGGGCGGACCGTCGAGGGGGCCGCGTGGTCAGCTCTCCGGCGGCGAGAAGACCACCATGACCTTCAGGTCCTCGCTGATGTGGTGGAACTTGTGCGGCACCCCGGCCGGCACGTAGACGACGCTGCCCCGCGCCACCTGCTCCGTCTCCTCGCCGACCGTGATCGCCGCCCGGCCGCTCACCACGAGGTACACCTCGTCCTGGTCGTGCGGCTGCTGCGGGTCGAGTGCGCCGGCGTCCAGCGCGTACAGACCCACGGACATGTGCCGCTCGCGCAGGAACTGGAGGTACGCGCCCTTGTTGGCGGCGCGCTCCGCCTCCAGGTCGTCCAGCCGGAATGCCTTCATCGCCCGTCAGCCCCTGCCCTCGGCCCGATCATGTCTGCCACGATCAGACACATGAAGAATTTCGTAGTCAAGACGCTCGCGAACGCGGGCGCCCTGGGAGTCGCCATCTGGCTGCTCCAGGACATCACCCTGACCGGTGAGAGCACCGGCAAGAAGGCCCTGACGCTCATCCTCGTCGCCCTGGTCTTCGGTCTGGTGAACTTCCTGGTGAAGCCGCTGGTGAAGCTGCTCACGCTGCCGCTGTTCATCCTGACGCTCGGCCTGATCACCCTGGTGGTCAACGCCCTGATGCTGCTGCTGACCTCCTGGCTCGCCGACCAGCTCGACCTCAGCTTCCACGTGGAGGGCTTCTGGACCGCCGTCCTGGGCGGCCTGATCATCTCCGTCGTCTCCTGGGCGCTCAACGTCGTCCTCCCCGACGGCGACTGAGCGATGACCGACTACGCCGACGAGAAGAACCCGCTGGGTTCGCCGGGTTCACTGAGCTCACTGGGCGACGGGACGCTCGCCGTACGGGCAGGGCTGCCCGAGCCCGTGAAGTACGAGCCGACCCTGCCGGGGCCGGTCTTCGCCGCCCACTTCCACCTGCCGGGGGAGCCGACGGGGCCGTACACCTACGGCCGGGACGAGAACCCCACCTGGACCCACCTCGAACGGGCCATCGGCGAGCTGGAGGCACCGGGGGAGCCGGACGTCGAGACGTTGGTCTTCGCCTCCGGCATGGCCGCCATCTCCGCCGTCCTCCTCTCCCAGCTGTCGAGCGGCGACGCCGTCGTCCTGCCCTCCGACGGCTACCAGGCCCTCCCCCTTCTCCACGAGCAGCTGCGCGCGTACGGCGTCGAGGTCCGCACCGCGCCGACCGGCGGGGACGCCCAGCTCGACCTCCTCGACGGGGCGCGGCTGCTGTGGATCGAGACCCCGTCCAACCCGGGGCTCGACGTCTGCGACATCCGCCGGCTCGTGCGCGAGGCGCACGCCGTCGGCGCCCTCGTCGCCGTCGACAACACCCTCGCCACCCCGCTGGGCCAGCGCCCCCTGGAGCTCGGCGCCGACTTCTCCGTCGCCAGCGACACCAAGGGCATGACCGGCCACGGCGACGTCCTGCTCGGGCACGTGAGCTGCCGCGACCCGCGGCGGGCCGCCGAGGTGCGCCGCTGGCGCAAGATCGTCGGCGCGATCCCGGGGCCCATGGAGGCCTGGCTCGCACACCGCTCGCTCGCCACGCTCCAGCTGCGCATCGACCGCCAGTGCGCCACGGCGCACGCCCTCGCGGAGACCCTGGCCGCGCGGCACGACGTGACCGGGCTCCGCTACCCGGGGCTGCCCGGTGACCCCTCGCACCCGGTGGCCGCCCGGCAGATGCGCCGCTTCGGACCGGTGGTCTCCTTCGAACTGGCCGACCGGAAGCGGGCCGAGCGGTTCCTGGAGGGGCTGCGGCTCGTGGACGACGCCACCAGTTTCGGCGGGGTCCGCTCGACGGCGGAGCGGCGCGGACGCTGGGGCGGGGACGCGGTCGCGGAGGGCTTCATCCGCTTCTCGGTCGGCGCCGAGGACCCCGAGGACCTCATCGCCGACGTGGTGCGCGCCCTCGACGAGGCCGCCGCCACCGGCTGAGAGCGGGACCCTCGCGCCCCTCGCTCGGACGGGCCGGGGCGCTCCGAGCCTCCCCCCTCGTGGCTCGGAACGCCCTCGGTTCCACGCGCGGAGACCGCCTGCACAAGGCTAGTTGACTGAGCGTCAGTGTCCAATCACGGTAGCGACAGAGACCTATCGACTTATTTATAGTTGGACGGTCCTGAGGCGCAGTCAGCCGACCGCCTGAGTCGAACGGCCGCACGGCCGGGAGGGGGCGATCCCGTGGATCTGGCCCTGCTGCGCACGTTCGTCACGGTGCACCGGGCCGGCTCCTTCACCCGCGCCGCCGCTCTCCTCGGCCTCTCCCAGCCGGCCGTCACCAGCCAGATCCGGACACTCGAACGGCAACTGGGGCGTCCTCTCTTCCTCCGGCAGGCCCGCGGGGTCACGCCGACCACCATCGGCGACGAGCTCGCCCACCGAGCCGCTCCCCATCTGGACGCCCTCGTCGAGATCGCCGAGACCGGGATCGACGAGGAGAGCGGCCTGCGCACGCTCCATGTCGCCGGGCCGCCGGAGTTCACCAGCCTGCGCGTTCTGCCGGCGCTCACCCCGCTCGTGTCCCAGGGGCTCGCCGTGCGGGCCTCGTTCCCCGGCAACGCCGAGGACCTGATCGACGGCCTCGCCGCGGGTCACCACGACCTGGCCGTCGCCACCGCCCGCCCGCGCGGCGGCCTGCTGGCCGCCACCCCGCTCTGCGACGAGGAGCACGTCCTGGTCGCCGCCCCGCGCTGGGCGGCCCGGCTCTCCCCCGACGTCCTGCTCGACAAGGGCGCCGTGGTCCTGGAGCAGCTGCCGGTGGTCGAGGTGCACGAGTCGCTGCCGTTCGTCGCCCGCTACTGGGCGGCCGTCTTCGAGACCAAACCGGCGACGGCGGCGACCGTCATCGCCCCCGACCTGCGGGCCGTCCGCGAATCGGCCGCCTCGGGCGCGGGGCTCGCGGTGCTGCCGCGCTATCTGTGCGAGGAGGCGCTGGAGCAGGGGCGGCTGGTGGCGCTGCTCGATCCTCCCGTGCCCCCGCTGCGTACGTACTTCCTGCTCGCCCGGACGGGCACGCTCTCCCTCTCCCACATCGCGCGGGCGCAGGAGGAACTGCTGCGTGCCGCGGCCGCCTGGTGAGTTTCAGGTCACCCGGAACGGGCCATTTTCTTCCCATGACCGAACGCCCCGTGGTCAAGCGCACCGCACGCGCCATCCTGCTCGACGGAGACGACCTCATCCTCATCAAGCGCACCAAGCCGGGGATGGATCCGTACTGGGTCACGCCCGGCGGCGGCGTGGAGCCCTCCGACAGCACCGTCGTCGAGGCCCTGCACCGCGAGGTGCGCGAGGAACTCGGCGCCAAGATCACCGATGTGGTCCCCTGCTTCGTCGACACCGTGGAGCACATCGTCGACGGCGGCGTCTCGGGGGTGAAGGTCCAGCACTTCTTCGTCTGCCGCCTGGTCTCCATGGACCTGTCCCTGCGGCACGGCCCCGAGGTCGACGAGCCCGTGGGCGAGTACGAGATCGTCCGGGTGCCGTTCAGCCGGGTCGGCATCGCCGCCGTGCACCTGGTCCCGCTCTCCCTGCGGCACTACCTCGACGGCAACATCGAGGGCGTCCGCGCCATGCACGCTCCCGACCTGGGCTGATCCTCCGCCGCCGGGGTGATCTCCGCCGGGAAGTCGTGACGGATCCGCTCGGCGGGCACCCCGGCCCCGCGCAGGGCGTCGACGCCCTGTCGGACCATGCCCAGCGGGCCCGACAGATAGGCGTCGCGTTCGTTCCAGGGGCCGTAGCGACAGGCGGTCT
This sequence comes from Streptomyces sp. NPDC003327, assembly GCF_053589515.1. Classification (NCBI taxonomy): domain Bacteria; kingdom Bacillati; phylum Actinomycetota; class Actinomycetes; order Kitasatosporales; family Streptomycetaceae; genus Streptomyces; species Streptomyces sp. NPDC003327. The sequence continues at coordinate 95,104 of NZ_JBSFSA010000008.1, forward strand.
CCGGGAGCCTGCCCTGCGCGTCGGTGACCGGGTGGACCGCGAGCCAGGGAAACGTCTTCTGGAGGCGCAGCAGGGTGTCCATGTCGTAGAGGTCGTGGCCGCTGCGCGCCCCGTAGAAGACGTCGACGGGGCGCCGGTCGCCGTGCTCGGCGACGTCCTCGACGAGCGCCTTGATCGGCGCGATGCCCGTGCCGCCGCCCAGACAGAGCAGCCCGTGGTCCGTGGCGTGGTCGACCGTCATCGAACCGGCCGGCGGGCCGAGCCGCAGCACGTCGCCGGGCCGGGCCCGGTGGACCAGCGCGTTCGAGACCCAGCCGGCCGGGACCGCCTTCACGTGGAGCGAGAGCAGGCCGTCGGGCCGGGGCGCTGAGGCGAAGGAGTAGTGCCGCCATGTCCGGGGCCACCAGGGCGTCTCCAGCGTCGTGTACTGCCCCGCGAGGAAGGGGTACGGCTGGTCCGGCCTGAGCGTGAGCACCGCGACGTCGGGGGTGCGCAGGTCGTGGGAGACGACCTCCGCCTGCCACCAGGGCGGCGCCTCCTTCTCGTTCTCCGCCGCCGCGTCGATCATGATCTGCGAGATCGTCGTGTACGTGCGGACCCAGGCCGCCTCCGTCCCGGCGTCCCAGACGGTCACCGCGTACCGGGCCAGCGCGCCGAGGAGCGCCTCTCCGACGGCCGGGTACTGGTCGGGCCGCGTGCCGTACTTCCGGTGCCCGCGGCCGAGGTTCTCCAGGTACGCGGTGAGCGTCGGCCTGTCGTCGAGGTGCTCGGCCGCCGTGAGCAGCGCCCTCAGGAGCCGGTCGCGCTGGGTGTCCATGGCGGCGGGGAACATGTCGCGCAGCTCGGGGTTCCGCAGGAAGAGCAGGGCGTAGAAGTACGAGGTGACCCGGTCGGCGACCGGCGCGATCTCCGCCAGCGTGCGGCGGACCAGCACCGCGTCGGGTGAGCCACCGGCGTCACGTGCGCCCGGGTGGCGTGCACCGGCCCCGCGTGGTTCGGCGGCTGGTCGGCCCGGATCGGATATTCGGGCCTCCGCGTCCGTCGTCGTGGTCGGACCATCCATCGTGTGCCTCGCCTCGCGCAGCCGACTTCCGTGAGCGCAGGATGCCGTTCGCCTCCACCGCTCCGAGCAGAAAGCAGTGTTCCCGGCCGGAGGGCAGGAATTCCGACTAAGCTGCGCCCCTTCGGACCAGCGCATAGGCCTCCCGGAGGTCGTCTCCCCGGTAGCCGTGGCGGGCGAGTCCGGCCAGGTGATGATCCGCGTTCACGGCCACCGTCACCGGAACCCGCGCGAAGAGCGCGGCGTCCGACATCGAGTCCCCGTAGGCCACGCAGTCCTCGAACCCGAGCCCGTACCCGGCGCAGAGTTCACGGGTGATCCGCACCTTCGCCGCGGCGTCGAGGATGCCAGGCCGGTGGACGGGCGCGGTGAAGGGAACCGCGGGCCAGGCGGAGGCGTGCGTCGAGTCGACACCCCAGGCGAGCAGGCGCTCCACGAAGAAGTCGGGCGACAGGGAGATGACGGCACAGCGGTCGCCGGCGGCGCGGATGTCCGCCCAGACCTCACGGATGCCGAGGAGCCAGGGCGCCCCGTCGAATGCCGTGTCCACCTGCTCCGGGGTGAGGTCCGCCCACAGCTCCCGCGCGCGGACGGCGAACTCGTCCGGCGTCAGCCCCTGGAGGAACAGCAGCTCCAGGGCCGCGATCTCCTCGGCGAGGCCCAGTTGGCGGGAGATCTCCACGGCGGCGGCCGAGCCTCGGATCAGGGTGCCATCGAGGTCGAAGAGGTGCAGTTTCACGTGAAACATCGTCCGTGCCGGACAGAGGAGAGGCAACGTCCCCCCGCGTCTCGGCCAGATCCCGTAAAGGGGTGGACGGAAGATCGTTGTTTCGAGAGCCTGGCAGGCATGCCTACGCCGTCATCCGTGCCGCTCACCCAGCTTCCCGTCCGGCGCCTCACCTCGGACGATCTCCGGGCCTGCGCCGACCTCGCCGAAAACCGCGGATGGCTCCGCGAGGAACACAAGTGGGGACTTCTGCTCACCGCGGGCACCGGCTACGGCATCGACGACCCGGCCGGCGGCGGGCTGCTCGCCTGCTCCGTGGTCACCTCCTACGGTCCCGACCTCGCCGCGATCGGCATGGTGCTCGTCGCCGAGGCGTACGCCCGTCAGGGCGTGGGCCGCCGACTCATGCGGCACGTGCTCGACGAGGCCGGATCCACTCCGCTCACCCTCCACGCCACCCCGAACGGCCAGCCCCTCTACGAGCAGCTGGGCTTCACCGAGGTCAGCCGTGCGGAGATGGTGCTCGGCCAGTTCAGCTTCACCACCCCCGCCCCCGACGTCGCCGTCCGCCCGGCCACGGCGGACGACCTCCAGGCGATCCTCCGGCTGGACCGCGAGGTCTTCGGCCTGGACCGCACGCCGCTCATCACCCGGCTGCCCGCCTTCGCCGACCACCTCCGGGTCGCCGAGGAGCACGGCGACCTCATCGGCTTCGCCGCGGCCTGGCCCAATATGCACACCCATGTCATCGGCCCCCTGATCGCCCGGGACCCCGCCACCGCCCAGGCCCTGGTGGCCTCCCTGGCCACCGCGACGGACCGGCCGCTGCGCACGGACGTCGACGTCCGCCATACCGAGCTGCTGCGCTGGCTGAAGGAGAACGGGGTCGAGACGATCGCCTTCAACGCGGTGATGACCCGCTCCGTCCCGGACCTCCCCGGCGACTGGCGTCGACGGTTCGCCCCCCTGACCGTCGCGGCCGGGTAATTGTCGCGCCCCCGGAGCGGTGGGCTCCCTCCCGGTACACAGAATTACTTGCACACGCGCACTATTGCGCCGCATCGTCTACTCTGGGAGGAGCCTCCACCACCGAGGAGAGACCGAGGAGAGAGACCATGACCGCGACGGACCCCGCCCTCACCGCGCTGGCGCAGCGCTGGTGCGCCCTCTCCCTGCTCCACGGCAGGATCGAGTCCCACCTGGAGCGCGCCCTGGAGTCCCGCCACGGTCTGAGCGTCCGCGAGTACTCGCTCCTCGATGTCCTCAGCCGCCAGCACAGCGGCCCCGGCGGTCACCTCCAGATGAAGCAGGTCGCCGACGCGGTCGTCCTCAGCCAGAGCGCGACCACCCGGCTCGTCACCCGCCTCGAAGACCGCGGACTGCTCACCCGGTATCTCTGCGCCACCGACCGACGCGGCATCTACACGGACGTCACCGAGGCCGGCCTGAAGCTCCTCGAAGAGGCACGCCCCACCAACGACAGCGCGCTGCGCGAGGCGCTGGACGAGGCGGCCAAGAATCCCGAGCTGGCTCCCCTGGTCCAGGTTGTGGAAGGCGTGGGCGTCTCCGCCTGACGCCGTACGCTTCGGGGCATGAGCGATCTTGAGATACGTCCCACCACCACGGAGGATATCCCGGCCGTCGTCGCGATGCTCGCCGACGACCCGCTGGGAGCCCAGCGCGAGTCCCCCGACGACCTCACCCCGTACCTCGCCGCCTTCGAGCGGCTCGCGGGCGACCCGCACCAGCACCTCGTCGTGGCCGTCCGCGGTGACAAGGTCGTCGGCACCCTCCAGCTGACCGTCGTCCCGGGGCTCTCCCGCCGGGGCGCCACCCGCTCGATCATCGAGGGCGTCCGCATCCACGCGGACGAGCGCGGCAGTGGCCTCGGCACCCAGCTCATCGAATGGGCCGTCGAGGAGTCGCGGCGGCAGGGGTGTGTTCTCGTCCAGCTCACCTCCGACGCCACGCGCATCGACGCCCACCGCTTCTACGAGCGCCTGGGCTTCGAGGCCTCCCACGTGGGCTTCAAGAAGAGCCTCTGAGGCCACCGACGGAGCTGGGCTCGTGTTTCACGTGAAACGCGAGCCCAGCGGGCTCAGAGACCGCGCCAGCCCGCCTCGTCCACCCCGCCCGGCACCGCGTCCCCCGGCTCGTACGGTTCCCGGGTGAAGACGAAGGACCCCAGGTCCAGGTGGCTCACCCCGCCATCGGCCCGCCGCACCACGCGGAGCCGCTCCCCGGCGTAGTAGCCGTTCAGACCGATCCAGTCACCGTCCGGCAGCGCCCGGAACTCCGCGCGGCGCCCGGCACCCCGCAGCGGTTCGAGCGTCACCCCACGGCCCCGCCCGATCCGGAGCCCATAAACGTACGTCCCCCAGTACCAGGGCCCCGTCAACGCCAGCAGCTCCGAGTCGACCTCGGCCTCCGGGAGCGGCCGCCACGGCTCGGGAAGCCTTGGCTCCGCCTCCGCCACGATCCGTACGAGATCGGCGGCCACCAACGCAGCCGGCGGACCGGACGTCGCATTGGCCAGGGCGATCCCCGCCAGCCCCTCCTCCACGCAGACCCACAGACAGGCCACGAACCCGGGCAGGGAGCCCGTGTGCCCGATCAGGGTCCGGCCGTCCCTGCGCAGCAACTGGAGACCGAGCCCGTAGCCACCCTCCCAGTCGCCCTCTCCGGCGGGAGCCGAGGGCACCCGCATCTCCGCCACCGAGGCGGCTCCGAGCACCCGTTCATCGCCCTCCGCGAGAAAGGCGGCGAACCGGCCCAGGTCAGCGGCGGTCGACCACAACTGTCCGGCGGCCGCCATCAGACCGAGGTGCTCCAAGGGCTCGGGCAGCATCACGTCGGCCCACGGATGCACGGCCCAGCCTCCGGCATGCGGGGCCACCGGATCGACCGTCGTCCGAGCCATGCCCAGCGGCTCCAGGATCTCGCTCCGCAGGGCCTCCTCCCAGGGCACCCCGCGTACTGCCTCGACCAGTGCACCGAGCAGGGTGTAGCCGGGGTTGGAGTAGTGGAAGCGGCGCCCCGGCGTCTGGATCATCGCTCCCTCCCCCAGGACGTCGGACAGCTCGGGCCGCAGCTCGGCCGACGAGCGCTCCCACCACGCACCGGGCGTCTCGGCGGCGAGACCCCCACTGTGGGAGAGGAGCTGAGCGATCGTCACCTGCCCCACGCCCGTGCCCTTGAGGTGCCGCTCCAGCGGATCGTCGAGATCGAGGAGCCCCTCGTCCCTCAGCCGCATCACCAGCACCGCGGTGAACACCTTGGTGATCGACCCGATCCTGAACTGCGTGTCCTCGTCCGGTGCATGCCCGTCCACACAACTGCGCGCCCCGCTCCACACCGGCTCCCCGTCCCGTACGACCGCACCCACGATCGAGGGTGCACGCCCTTCGGACTGCGCGAGCGCGACGCGGTGCAGCAGAGCCCGCTCGGTACCGGGCAACAGAGCTTCGAATGATGTCGTCATGCCCCCATCCAACACACGACGACGACTTTCCGGTGCCGCGCCGGTCCCTGCGCCTGCGACCGACGTGCAGAAGGCCGGCGCCCTGCTCGAACGGAGCCGCGGCGTCCCCGTGGCGACATTTGTACAAGACCCTGGGCCGACACCCCCGGCATCCTCCCGCGTATGGCTACTGACGACGGTAAGCAGGTGCACGGGATGCACGTGGTCCACGACGGCCCGCGGGAAGCACCCCCGCTGGTGCTCATCCACGGATCGGGGGCCTCGGGCAGCTCCTGGGGCCCGGTGACGCACGCACTGGCCAGCCGCCATCACGTCATCCGGATCGACCTCCCGGGCCACGGTCAGTCCCCGCCCGCGCCGTCGTACGCCGTGCCGGAACAGGCGGCCAGGCTGGCCGCGGCCCTCGACGAGCTCGGCCTGCGTCCGGTCACTGTGGTCGGGCACTCCAGCGGCGGGTACATCGCCACCGCCCTCGCCGAACAGCGCCCGGACCTGGTGGGTTCGCTCGCACTGATCAGCAGCGGCCCGAGCCCCGACGCACTCCTTCCGCAGCCCGCCGTCCTTCGGGTCCTGATCGACCCGCCCCTCGGCCCGCTTGTGTGGAGAGTCCGTTCCGACGCGATGCTCCGCCGGGGGGTGACCGCGGTGTGCAACCGCCCGGTGGACGTCCCGAACGACCTGGTCGCCGACGTACGGGGCATCAGCTACGGCACGTTCAGGAAGGTGCTGCGCGAGAACGGCGCGTACATCGCCGAGCGGAGCGTACCCGCGCGCCTGGCCGCGCTCGACGTCCCGGTTCTGGTGATCTTCGGTGCTGCCGACCCCCGCTGGGATCCTTCCTCGGCACACCACTACGACACGGTGCCGAACGCGCGAGTGCATCGGCTGCCCGACGTCGGACACTTCCCCATGCTCGAAGCACCCCGAGAGACAAGCGAGTTGCTGTTGCGCTTCGCGGCGACGGGTCGCTGACACCCATCGCCTAGCCTGGTGCCGTGAAGTCCACGGGAGCACCACCTGACTGGGCGTCGGTGGAGGTCGCCGTGCCCCGGCGACCGGGCCGGCTGCCGGGGGTCAGCATGGCCGGGTTCCGCCAACGTGCTCCGGCAGACGTAGACATCGCCATGGTCGCGCACCCCTCGGTGACCCTGTTCGTGGATCTGAGCGACGGCGACAGCCTCGTCCACGACGCCCACGGCCGGCGCGCGTGCGGCAGCACGGTCGTCGGGCTGGTACCGGGCGACCTTCGGCTCGGGGGCCGGGCGGCAGGAAGGATCGAGTGCCTCCAGATCCGGTTGTCGCCGGTCATGGCGGCCGCGGTGTTCGGTGCGTCGATCGACCTCAGCGGTACGGTGGTCTCCTTGGAGGACCTCTGGGGCCGCGACGCCGGACGAACCGAGGAGAGACTGCGGGCCGCCGCGTCGTGGGACGAGCGGTTCACGATCGCGGCGGACGCCCTCGACCGGCGCGTCAGCGCCCGCCGGTCGTGTGATCCAGAGGTCGCCGCTGCCTGGTGGCTGATGCGCACCAGCCGGGGTCGGGTGCGCATCGACAGCCTTGCGGGCGAGGTGGAATGGAGCCGGAAGCGCCTGTGGTCCCGCTTCCGCTCCCAGATCGGCCTCACGCCCAAGCACGCCGCCCGGCTGGTGCGCTTCGACCACGCCGCCCATCTCCTCGCGGCGGGTCACACCGCCGCCCAGGTGGCGGCCGAAAGCGGCTACGCCGACCAGGCCCACCTCCACCGCGAGGTGAAAGCGTTCACCGGGGTGACACCCACCGCCGTAGCCGCTGCGCCGTGGCTCGCCATCGATGACGTCGCGTGGCCGACCTCGTTCGCGGATCTGACCCGACCAGCCGGTCTCACGAAGACGGCCCAAGCGCCTCGGCCCGGTCAGGTCTGTGCCATGTCCACGAAGCGCGAGTAGTGGCCCTGGAAGGCGACCGTGATCGTGGCCGTGGGGCCGTTTCGGTGCTTGCCGACGATGATGTCGGCCTCGCCGGCGCGCGGGGACTCCTTCTCGTAGGCGTCCTCGCGGTGCAGCAGGATCACCATGTCGGCGTCCTGCTCGATGGAACCCGACTCACGCAGGTCGGAGACCATCGGCTTCTTGTCGGTGCGCTGCTCGGGGCCACGGTTCAGCTGGGAGAGGGCGATCACCGGCAGTTCCAGCTCCTTGGCGAGGAGCTTGAGGTTTCGCGACATGTCGGAGACCTCCTGCTGCCGGCTCTCCTGCCGCTTCGAGCCACCCGACTGCATCAGCTGCAGGTAGTCGATGATGACGAGCTTGAGGCCGTTGCGCTGCTTGAGGCGCCGGCACTTCGCCCGGATCTCCATCATGGACAGGTTGGGCGAGTCGTCGATGTACAGCGGGGCCTGGGAGACGTCCGGCATGCGCCGGGCCAGCCGCGTCCAGTCCTCGTCCGTCATCGTGCCGGAGCGCATGTGGTGCAGCGCGACCCGCGCCTCCGCGGAGAGGAGACGCATCGCGATCTCGTTGCGCCCCATTTCGAGGGAGAAGATCACGCTGGGCAGGTTGTGCTTGATCGACGCCGCGCGGGCGAAGTCCAGGGCGAGGGTCGACTTACCCATGGCGGGACGGGCCGCGATGATGATCATCTGGCCGGGGTGCAGACCGTTGGTGAGCGAGTCGAGGTCGGTGAACCCGGTGGGCACACCCGTCATCTCGCCGCTGCGGGAGCCGATCGCCTCGATCTCGTCGAGGGCTCCCTCCATGATGTCGCCGAGCGGCAGGTAGTCCTCGGTGGTGCGCTGCTCGGTGACGGCGTAGATCTCCGCCTGGGCGGAGTTCACGATCTCGTCGACGTCTCCGTCGGCCGCGTATCCCATCTGCGTGATCTTGGTACCGGCCTCCACGAGACGGCGCAGGACGGCGCGCTCGTGGACGATCTCCGCGTAGTACGAGGCGTTCGCCGCGGTCGGTACCGACTGGACGAGGGTGTGGAGGTACGACGCTCCGCCGACGCGGGTGATCTCTCCGCGCTTGGTGAGCTCGGCGCCGACGGTGATGGGGTCGGCGGGCTCGCCCTTGGCGTAGAGGTCGAGGATCGCCGCGTAGACCGTCTCGTGGGCCGGCTTGTAGAAGTCGTGGCCCTTGATGATCTCCACGACGTCCGCGATGGCGTCCTTGGAGAGCAGCATGCCGCCGAGCACGGACTGTTCGGCGTCCAGGTCCTGCGGAGGCACGCGCTCGAAGGTGGAGAGCCCTCCGTCCCAGGGGCCCTCGCTGCCGCGCTCGTGCTGGTCGTCCCGTCCACGGCCTCGGCCGCGGCCCTCACCTCGGGTACGGGTGGGCAGCCGGTCGCTCGGTCCGCTGTCGGCCCAGGGATCGTCCATGGGCTCGGGAACGCTCACCAAGCCACCTCCTCCCGTCCGCTCCGCGGACTCCGCCGTGTCACTCTTTCTACCGCCACGGCTTTGATCAAAGAGTGGCTTTCGCGACCGCTTCTGCGCGTCGGGCGCCGGTCCACGGTAGGCCCGCGGGGGGCTTCAGCCAATCTGGTTATCCACAGGCCCTGTGGGTGAAGGGCCAGATGCTGTGGAGAACTCCCCGGATCCTGTGCACGGACCGGGGGACAGCCATGTGGACAAACTCATAACCCTCCCGCCAACACCCCCCTGACCTGCCCCTTTTCCATCCACGGGCTGTGGGGGAGAAAAAGTTTCGCCCGTGAACCAAGATCAGAACAAACGGCCCACACCCGAAGCCCCACGCCATCGTTCAGTAAGGACCCTCAGGGCTTTACATCTCTTACCTGTGGAAGATTAGATTGATCCCATGACCCAGGCCCCCGCGACCACCAAGGCCACCCGCCGCCGACACGACCGCGAGATCCTCTCTCTGGCCCTGCCGGCGTTCGGCGCTCTCGTCGCCGAGCCTCTCTTCCTCATGGTCGACAGCGCCATCGTCGGCCACCTCGGCACCCCCCAGCTCGCCGGGCTCGCGATCGCCGCCGCCCTGCTCTCCACCGCCGTGAGCGTCTTCGTCTTCCTCGCCTACGCCACCACGGCCGCGGTCGCGCGCCGCGTGGGCGCGGGCGACCTCCCGGCGGCGATCCGGCAGGGCATGGACGGCATCTGGCTGGCCCTCCTGCTCGGGGCCGCCGTCGTCGCGGTGACCCTGCCGCTGGCCCCCTGGCTCGTCGACCTCTTCGGCGCCTCCGACACCGCCGCCCCCTACGCCGTCACCTATCTGAGGATCTCCCTGCTCGGCATCCCGGCCATGCTGGTCGTGCTGGCCGCCACCGGGGTCCTGCGCGGCCTCCAGGACACCCGAACGCCGCTGTACGTCGCCATCGGCGGCTTCGCGGTCAACGGCGCCCTCAACCTCGGTCTGGTCTACGGCGCGGGCCTCGGCATCGCCGGCTCCGCCTGGGGAACCGTCATCGCCCAGTGCGGCATGGCGGCCGTCTATCTCGTCGTCGTCGTGCGCGGCGCCCGCCGCCACGGCGCCTCCCTCCGCCCCGACGCCGTCGGCATCCGCGCCTCCGCCACAGCCGGCGCGCCGCTCCTCGTCCGTACGCTGTCGCTCCGCGCCGTCCTGTTGATCGCCACGGCGGTCGCGGCCCGGCTGGGGGACGCCGAGGTGGCCGCCCACCAGATCATCCTGTCTCTGTGGAGCCTGATGGCCTTCGCCCTGGACGCGATCGCCATCGCGGGGCAGGCCATCATCGGACGCTACCTCGGCGCGGACGACCCCGACAGCGCCCGCCAGGTCTGCCGGCGCATGGTGCTCTGGGGCACCGTCTCCGGGGTGGTCCTCGGCGTGCTGCTCGTCGCCACGCGCCCACTCTTCGTGCCGCTCTTCACCGGCGACGCCACCGTGCAGGACACCCTGCTCCCGGCCCTTCTGGTCGTCGCACTCTCCCAGCCGATCTCCGGAGTCGTCTTCGTCCTCGACGGCGTCCTGATGGGGGCGGGCGACGGTCCCTATCTGGCCGGGGCGATGCTGTTGACCCTGGCCGTCTTCGCCCCGGTCGCCCTGGCCGTCCCCGCGCTCGGCGGCGGACTCACCGCCCTCTGGTGGGCGATGACCCTGATGATGACGGTCCGCATGCTCACCCTGGGGCTCCGCATGCGCTCGGGACGCTGGATCGTGACGGGCGCGAGCCGGTGACCGTTTCACGTGAAACACGCGAAACGCACGGCGCGGAGAAGTGAACGCGAGAACAGCGGAAGGGCCGCACCCCGAGGGGTGCGGCCCTTCCTCACTGCTGAGCGCAGACTGCCAAGGGCAGCGTTACGCGGCGACGACCTCGACGCCGAGCTTCGCGGCAACCTCGGGGTGCAGACGCACGGACACCTGGTGCGAGCCCAGGGTCTTGATCGGCGAACCGAGCTCGACGCGACGCTTGTCGACGTCGGGGCCACCCGCGGACTTGATCGCCGAAGCGATGTCGCCCGGGGTCACGGAACCGAAGAGACGGCCGGCGTCGCCGGAGCGAACGGCCAGGCGCACCTTGGTGCCCTCGAGCTGGGCCTTGATCTCGTTGGCCTGCTCGATGGTCGCGATCTCGTGGATCTTGCGGGCGCGGCGGATCTGCGCCACGTCCTTCTCGCCGCCCTTGGTCCAACGGATCGCGAAACCGCGCGGGACCAGGTAGTTGCGGGCGTAGCCGTCCTTGACCTCGACGACATCGCCGGCGGCACCGAGGCCAGAGACCTCGTGGGTGAGGATGATCTTCATTTTTCGGTCACCCTTCCCTTATCGCGCGGTGGACGTGTAGGGCAGCAGCGCCATCTCACGGCTGTTCTTGACGGCCGTGGCGACGTCACGCTGGTGCTGCGTGCAGTTGCCGGTCACGCGGCGGGCACGGATCTTGCCGCGGTCGGAAATGAACTTCCGCAGCATGTTCGTGTCCTTGTAGTCCACGTACGCGGTCTTGTCCTTGCAGAACGCGCAGACCTTCTTCTTAGGCTTGCGCACAGGCGGCTTCGCCATGGTGTTTCTCCTGTGTGATCAAGAAGTGGGGGTACGAGCTGCTTCGAGGGCGTGCCCTAGAAGGGGGGCTCGTCCGAGTAGCCGCCGCCGGAGTTGCCACCCCAGCTGCCTCCGCCGCCCTGCTGGCCGCCGGAGGAGGAGCCGCCGGTCGCCCACGGGTCGTCGGCGGGAGCACCGCCGCCACCCTGCTGGCCGCCGCCGGAGTTGCCACCCCAGCTGCCGCCCTGCTGGGCACCGCCGCCACCACCGCCGCCGTAGCCACCCTGACCACCGCGGCCGGCGGTCTTGGTGACCTTGGCCGTGGCGTTCCGGAGGCTGGGGCCGACTTCCTCGACGTCCAGCTCGAAGACCGTGCGCTTGACGCCCTCACGGTCCTCGTAGGACCGCTGCTTCAGCCGGCCCTGCACGACGACGCGCATGCCTCGCTGGAGCGACTCGGCGACGTTCTCCGCCGCCTGACGCCAGACCGAGCAGGTCAGGAAGAGGCTTTCGCCGTCCTTCCACTCGTTCGTCTGGCGGTCGAAGGTGCGGGGAGTGGACGCGACACGGAACTTCGCGACCGCCGCACCGGACGGGGTGAAGCGCAGCTCGGGGTCGTCGACGAGATTGCCGACGACCGTGATGACGGTCTCGCCTGCCATGGGTGAACCTCTCGGCGGGATTGCTTCTGGCTGCTTGTTGCTACTCGGACCCGATGACCTCTGAGCGGAAGGCTCAGTGGGTCTCGGGACGGAGGACCTTGGTCCGGAGGACCGACTCGTTCAGGTTCATCTGGCGGTCGAGCTCCTTGACGACCGCAGGCTCGGCCTGCAGGTCGATGACCGAGTAGATGCCCTCGGGCTTCTTCTTGATCTCGTAGGCGAGACGACGACGGCCCCAGGTGTCGACCTTCTCGACCTTTCCGTTGCCCTCACGGACGACGGAGAGGAAGTTCTCGATCAGCGGGGAGACAGCGCGCTCCTCGAGATCGGGGTCGAGGATGACCATCACCTCGTAGTGACGCATGTGGAACCCACCTCCTTTGGACTCAGCGGCCACGGTCGTTCCGTGGCAGGAGGGTCGTGATGCGTGAACGACGGTATCGGCCCCCACTGACAGTCCCCCTCGGCGAACGAGGGGAGTCGTCGGGTATCCCGGAGGGAGCTGGGCAGACACCGGCGCAGACCGTACAGAGTACCCGCACATCGGCCTGCGGTTGAAATTCGGCGGTGAGAGGCCGCAATCTGGACACATCGGACCCGGGCGGCGCTAAGATGCGCCGCCTTCCGGCAGGCACGCCAGGAGGTGCCCCATGGCACAGGCAATGCGACCCGACCCCGGCCACTCCCTCTTCGCGACCGACGGGAAACCACACCCCCTCCAGGACACGCTGGTCGGTGTGACCCTGGTGCTCGGCGCCCTCGCCTTCGTCACCGCCCAGTTCCACGACCTCCACCTGCTCAGCTCCTGGGCGGGCCTGATCGGCATCATCAGCGGCGCCTACGGACAGTTCATCTCCGTCACGACGCGCGAGCGCTTCCTCCTGATCGTGGGGCTCGGCGCGTCCGCCGTGGGCTTCTTCCTCGGCATGGCCCACGGGGGTCTCTTCGGCGGTGTCATCGGCTGAGCGGCCCACACAGCCATTCGGGGCGCTCCCCGGTCGCAGTAGGCTTCGGCGCGAGAGCCGGAGCCCCGCAACCGATGGGGACACACCTGCCGAGGAGCGCCCCGCATGAGCCTGACCCTGAGGACCATCAGCCGTGAGCAGCATCTGGCATACATCCAGAGCCAGCCCGCGGCGAGCCACTGCCAGGTCCCGGCGTGGGCTGATGTGAAGACCGAGTGGCGCTCGGAGAACCTCGGCTGGTTCGACAAGAGCGGCGAGCTCGTCGGCGTCGGTCTCGTCCTCTACCGCCAGCTCCCGAAGCTCAAGCGCTACCTGGCCTATCTGCCCGAGGGCCCGGTCATCAACTGGTACGCGCCGAACCTCGACGACTGGCTCCAGCCGATGCTGGCCCACCTCAAGCAGCAGGGCGCCTTCTCCGTGAAGATGGGCCCCCCGGTCGTCATCCGGCGCTGGGACTCCGCCGCCATCAAGTCCGGCATCCAGGACCCGGACGTCAAGCGGCTCAAGGACGTCCAGGCCACCACCGTCGAGCCGCGCGCCTTCGAAGTCGCGGACCGGCTGCGGAAGATGGGCTGGCAGCAGGGCGAGGACGGCGGCGCCGGCTTCGGCGACGTGCAGCCCCGCTACGTCTTCCAGGTCCCGCTGGCCAACCGCTCGCTCGACGACGTCCTCAAGGGCTTCAACCAGCTCTGGCGCCGCAACATCAAGAAGGCCGAGAAGGCCGGCGTCGAGGTCGTCCAGGGCGGCTACGAGGACCTGGCCGAGTGGCAGCGCCTGTACGAGATCACGGCCGTCCGCGACCACTTCCGGCCGCGCCCGCTCTCGTACTTCCAGCGCATGTGGACCGTCCTCAACAACGAGGACCCCAACCGCATGCGGCTCTACTTCGCGCGCCACAACGGCGTGAACCTCTCCGCCGCGACCATGCTCGTCGTCGGCGGGCACGTCTGGTACTCCTACGGCGCCTCCGACAACATCGGCCGCGAGGTCCGGCCCTCGAACGCGATGCAGTGGCGGATGCTGCGCGACGCGTACGCGATGGGCGCGACCGTCTACGACCTGCGGGGCATCTCCGACTCGCTCGACGAGACCGACCACCTCTTCGGTCTGATCCAGTTCAAGGTGGGCACCGGCGGCGAGGCCGTCGAGTACGTCGGCGAGTGGGACTTCCCGCTCAACAAGCTGCTGCACAAGGCGCTCGACATCTACATGTCGCGCCGCTGACGCGCGCGGGCGCGGCACGCACCCGTGTCGCGCCTTCACGCTTTCCGTAGTCTCGTACATACCTTTGATACACCGCTTCCGTCAGAAAGGTTCCGGGCCGGCCATGGCGCTCTCCCTCTACGTCGACACCGCGCGCTGGCGGGCGCACCAGAAGACGGTCATCGACCAGTTCCCCGGTCTGATCCCGGTCTGCAAGGGCAACGGCTACGGCTTCGGCCACGAGCGGCTCGCGGACGAGGCGGCCCGGTTCGGCGCCGACATGCTCGCGGTGGGCACGACGTACGAGGCCGCCCGCATCAAGGACTGGTTCAGCGGCGACCTGCTGGTGCTCACGCCGTTCCGCAGGGGTGAGGAACCGGTTCCGCTGCCGGACCGGGTCGTCCGCTCCGTCTCCTCCGTCGACGGCGTGCACGCCCTGGTCGGAGCGCGGGTCGTCATCGAGTGCATGAGCTCGATGAAGCGCCACGGCGTCCGCGAGGAGGAGCTGCACCAGCTCCACTCCGCGATCGAGGACGTGCGCCTGGAGGGCTTCGCCCTGCACCTCCCCCTGGACCGCCCGGACGGCACCGACGCGGTCGAGGAGGTCATCGCCTGGATGGACCGCCTGCGGGCCGCCCGGCTGCCGCTGCACACCATGTTCGTCAGCCACCTGCGGGCCGAGGAGCAGGCGCGGCTCCAGCAGCAGTTCCCGCAGACCCGCTTCCGGGCGCGGATCGGCACCCGGCTGTGGCTGGGCGACCACGAGGCCACGGAGTACCGGGGCGCGGTCCTGGACGTGACCCGGGTCGCGAAGGGCGACCGGTTCGGCTACCGCCAGCAGAAGGCCGCCTCGGACGGCTGGCTGGTCGTCGTCGCGGGCGGCACCTCGCACGGCGTGGGCCTGGAGGCCCCGAAGGCCATGCACGGCGTCATGCCCCGCGCGAAGGGCGTGGCGCGGGCCGGTCTGGCGACGGTCAACCGCAACCTGTCGCCGTTCGTGTGGGCGGGCAAGCAGCGCTGGTTCGCCGAGCCGCCGCACATGCAGGTGTCGATCCTCTTCGTGCCGTCGGACGCCCAGGAGCCGCGCGTCGGCGACGAGCTGGTGGCGCATCTGCGCCACACCACGACGCAGTTCGACCGGCTCGTCGAGCGCTGAGCGCACCCTCCGGGCCGGCCGTTCCGGTCGTCCTCGCTGTTCCCGCCGGCCCGGTGATCCGGGCCGGCGGCCCTCACCCCCGGAAGCTCTGCTCTTCGGGGGTGCCCCATTCCACGCGCGGCCACGCCGGGGGCGGCTCCGCCGCGTGCTCCGCCGGGCGGGCCGCCCTGCCCGCGACGACGACGTCCTCCGCGCCGTCCAGGACGCCTCCGGAGGGGTCGTCGGTGCCGTCCTGGCGTACGGGGTCCTTCTCGGGCGCCAGGACGTCGCGTACGACCACGGCGACCAGGTACAGCGTGCCCGCCAGGTGCAGGACGATCGCGAACTGGTAGCCGTCGACCGGCAGGCCCTGCTTGTTGCCGCTGGCCGTGAACGCCAGGTACGTCCAGATGCCCAGGAAGTACATGACCTCGCAGGCCTGCCAGATCAGGAAGTCGCGCCAGCGCGGCCGGGCGAGCACGGCCAGCGGGACGAGCCACAGGACGTACTGCGGCGAATAGACCTTGTTGGTCAGCACGAACGCGGCCACGATCAGGAACGCCAGCTGGACGAAGCGGGGCCTGCGCGGGGCGGTGAAGGTCAGCACCGCAAGCCCGGCGACCGCGACCGCCATCAGCAGCAGCGCGTACAGATTGGCCCGCTCCGGCGGGATCGAGACGCCGGTGCGCTGGCTGACGAGCAGCCAGACCGAGCCGAAGTCGACGTTCCGGTCGCGACTGAAGAGGTAGAACTGCTTCCACCCCTCGGGCGCGAGCAGCATCACCGGCAGGTTCACCACGAGCCAGGCGCCGACGGCTCCCAGCACCGCGGTCCCGTACTCCCGCCACTTCGCCGCCCGCCAACAGAGCAGCAGCAGCGGGACGAGCAGCAGGACCGGGTAGAACTTCGAGGCGGTCGCCAGGCCGAGCAGGACGCCGAAGGCCAGCGGTCGGCCGCGCGACCACATGAGGACGGCGGCGGCCGTCAGCGCGACGGCGAGCAGGTCCCAGTTGATCGTGGCCGTGAGCGCGACGGAGGGGGCCAGCGCGACGAGCAGGCCGTCCCAGGGCCGCCGACGGTGCGTACGGGCCACACAGACCGCGAGGACGGCCGCGCAGACCATCAGCATGCCCGCGTTGGCGAGCCAGTACGCCTGTTCCTGCTCCCGCATGGCGCCGCCGCCCGGCGTCAGCCAGGAGGCGACCTCCATGAAGAGGCCGGTGAGGACCGGGTACTCCAGGAACGGTATGTCGCCGCCCAGCCGGTCGAAGTACGGCATCAGGCCGGCCGCGAAGCCCCGGCCCTCGTAGAGGTGCGGGATGTCCGAGTAGCAGGCGTGCGTGTACTGGGAGGTGAGGCCCTCGAACCACGCCCAGTTGTAGCAGGGCAGCTTCTGCACCATGCCGAGGGCGTACATCCCGATCGCCACGAGGGCGATCACCCGGACCGGGGAGAACTGGCCGGTCCCGATCAACGCGCGCCGGCCGAACGGGCCACCGATCAGTTCGCTGCCCGCCGCGGCCACCGGGTCCCGGTGGGTGGGGACGACCACGGACGAGCGGTCCGGCGAGTCGTCGCGCGGCGCAGGCGTCTTCTGGAGGCTCGGCATAGGGGACATCCTGCCGTACGTCCCCGGGAAAACGGCGAGGGCCGCCGCGTCCGGCCCGTACACGGTGGTACGGACCGAAGTGCGACGGCCCTCGGACGTTCGGGCGCTCCCGGGAACCGGATCAGGGAATCCAGGTCCCGTCCTCGGGTCTGCCGTTCCCGCCGTTGCCGTTCCCGTCCGACGGTGTGCCCGTCGGTGTCGGCGACGTCGTGCCCGTGGCGGGCGGTGTCGTCGTCGGCTCGCCCGTACTGCCGCCCGGATTGCCCTGGTTGTCGCACTCCCAGTCGAGGAAGTCACAGGTCGTCTTGCCCGGCTTCGGCTCCTTCGTGGTGGTCGGAGGAGTCGTCGTGGGCGTGGTCGGCGGGGTCGTCGTCGGCGTGGCCGACGGGGACTCCGTCGTCGGGGTGGCCGTCGGGGTCGGGGGCTCGCTGGTGGCTTCGCCGCCATAGACCGGCTCGGCGTTCTCCAGCTTCTCCGGCTCCGGGAAGCTCTCGATCTTGTAGCTCTTCACGGCCGTGGACATGAAGTCCTGCCAGATGCGCGACGGGAAGGACGAGCCGTGGATCTTCGGCTGGTCACCCGTGCCGTACATCTCCAGGAACTCGCGCTTCTTCTTCGTCTCGTCGTCGTCGAGGCGGTACATGTCGATCGCCGTCGACAGGGTCGGGGTGTAGCCCACGAACCAGGCCGACTTGTTGCCGTCGGTCGTACCGGTCTTGCCGGCCACCTGGACACCCGGGACCGCGGCCTTGCGGCCGGTGCCCCTCGGGTTCTCCACGACGTCGCGGAGCACGTCCGTGACGTTGCTGGTGATGGCGGTGGAGAAGGCCTGCTCCGGATCGGCCTTGTGCTTTCCGACGGTCTCGCCGCCCTTGACGACCCTCTCGACCGAGTAGGGATCGTTCTGCACGCCCTCGTTGGCGAAGGTCGCGTAGGCACCCGCCATGCGGATGGCGCTCGGGCTGGAGATGCCGAGGGAGAAGGAAGGAACCTCGCCCGTGTCGAGCGAGTCCCTCCGCAGTCCCGCCTTGACGGCCGCCTCACGCACCTTGTCGATGCCGACGTCCATGCCGAGCTGCACGTACGGCGAGTTCGCCGAGCGGATCATCGCCTCGCGAAGGGTGATGTTGCCGTAGCTCTTGTTGTCGTCGTTCGGCTGGCGCCACTCCTCACCCTTCTCGTTGTGCCAGATCTCGCCGTTGTACTTCCGGACCTCCTGCTTGTTCCGTCCGGAGTAGCGGCTCTTGTCCGGGTCCACGATCGTGCGGGTGGAGGCGTCCTGGACGGGCCCCAGGTCCGGATCACGGACGCCGTCCTGCATCGCGGCGGCGAGCACGAAGGGCTTGAACGTCGAGCCCACCTGGGCACCGGTGTTGTCGGCGTTGTTGGTGTAGTGCTCGGTGTAGTTCTGGCCGCCGTAGATGGCGACGATCTTCCCGGTCTCGGCCTCGACGGAGGCACCGCCGAACTCGACGTGGGTGTCCGTGTCCGGACGCTTCTCCGGGTCGATGTACTCGTCGTAGATCTTCTTGACGGACTTCTCCATCTCCATCACCTTCGCCTTGTCGAAGGTGGTGTGGATCTCGTATCCGCCGCGGGCCAGCTCTGCCTCGCCGATGTCGAACTGCGCCTTGACGTTGACCTTGGCGGTGTTGACGAGATAGCCGATCTGTCCCGTCAGGTTGCCGCTCGCCTTGCGCTTCTCGACCTTGGGGAAGGCCGGGTACTTGGCCCGCTCCTCCGCCGTGAGCTTCCCGTCCTTGACCATCTCGTCGAGGATCCAGCTCCACCGCTCGGTGGCGCGCACGGTGTTCTTCTCGGCCGTGGCCTCCGGATCGATGTCGGGGTAACCGGCGGGGTCGTAGTACGTCGCGCCCTTCAGCACCGCGGCGAGCAGCGCGGACTGGCTGACGTTGAGGTCCCTGGCGTCCACGTTGAAGTACGCCCGGGCGGCCGCCTGAATGCCGTAGGCACCGCGCCCGTAGTACGCGGTGTTCAGGTAGCCGGCCATGATCGCGTCCTTGTCCAGCTCGTTGCCGACCTTCATGGAGATGAAGAGTTCCTTCACCTTCCGGCTGACGGTCTGCGACTGGTCGTCAAGGCGGTTGTTCTTCACGTACTGCTGGGTGATGGTCGAGCCACCCTGGGTCTCGCCGCCCTTGGCCATGTTCCACACGGCACGGCCGATGCCCATGGGGTCGATGCCTGAGTCGGTCCGGAACGTCTTGTTCTCGGCCGAGATCACCGCCTCCTGCATGTGCAGCGGAATCTTCTCGATGCCGACGATCTGGCGGTTGGTGGTGCCCTCCGTCGCCATCCGCTCGCCGTTGGCCCAGTAGTAGATGTTGTTCTCGGCGACCGCCGTGTCGGCGGTGTCCGGGATCGTCACCTGCGAGTACGCGATCGCCGCGGCGCCCATCAGGCTCGCCGCGAAGAACAGGAACGTGCCCGTCACGAGCCGCCACGACGGCATCCAGCGGCGCCAGCCGTACTTGTCGTGACGCGGATAGTCGATGATCCGCTTCTTGCCGGGGTTGCCCCCGCCGCGGCCGCGTCCGGGCCCCCCGCTGCCGCCGTGTCCGCCACCGCCGCCGCCTCCGCGCCGACCGCCGCCGCCGGGACCCCCGGTCCCGCCGGGTCCGGTCTCGGCGCCTCTTCTGCGGCTGCCGCGCTGGGCGGCCCGACGGGCCTCCGCGCGGCCCCCGTAGGGACGCGGCTCCTCCCCGTAGGAGGAGGACGGCCCGTACGAGGCCGCAGGCGCCCCCGTACCGGCGTCATGGAAGGAAGCCGGGCGGCGTCCCGCCGGCTGCTGTGCGGCGCGCCGTGCCGCCGCGCGACCGCCCGTCGGCGGCTGCTGCGGCGGCATTTTGCGACGATGCTCGCTCATCGAACGACTACTCCTCGGGCAGGCGTGAGCGCCTGGAAGCGGCAGTTGAGTTCCGGTCCCCCCGAAATGCGCACGGACTGAGCCCCATGGGAGGCCCCTCCGTAGCGCAGCCGGTCACCCGCAGCACTGACGCCCCAGAGCGGCTCTTGGTTCCCGGTGGTCTGCATGCCGCACAGACTACGCACGGCCAAAAACCTCCTACAGCCGGAGTTCACCCCAAATCAGGCAAGTCGGCTCCTGTGAATTGATGATGTGACGCCGGTCACCGTGGCGCGGGTTGTGGCCGCCGGGGCACCGTTCTATCGTCAGGATGTATCGAGTCGATACATCAGTACGGCATATACGGTTCCGAGGGCGGAGGAGGCGACGAATGAGCAGACGCTCCGGCATCCTCGAATTCGCCGTACTCGGCCTCCTTCGCGAAGCCCCCATGCACGGCTACGAGCTGCGCAAGCGGCTCAACACCTCGCTGGGCGTCTTCCGGGCCTTCAGCTACGGGACGCTGTACCCCTGCCTCAAGACGCTGGTCGCAAACGGCTGGTTGATCGAGGAACCGGGCAGCGCGCCCGAGGACGCCCTCGCGGCGTCACTCGCAGGACGCCGGGCCAAGATCGTCTACCGGTTGACGCCGGAAGGTAAGGAGCACTTCGAGGAGCTCCTCTCGCACACCGGCCCGGACTCCTGGGAGGACGAGCACTTCGCCGCCCGGTTCGCCTTCTTCGGCCAGACCGAGCGCGAGGTCCGGATGCGCGTCCTCGAAGGACGGCGCAGCCGGCTGGAGGAGCGCCTGGAGAAGATGCGCGCCTCGCTGGCCCGGACCCGCGAGCGTCTCGACGACTACACGCTTGAGCTGCAGCGCCACGGCATGGAGTCCGTGGAGCGCGAAGTGCGCTGGCTGAACGAGCTCATCGAGAGCGAGAGGGCGGGGCGGGATCGGCGATCCGGCCCCGACGCCCCCGCTCGGCACGACAACGATTCCGATGAAACGGGCGGCCTGCCCCGGCACGGGGGCAGCACCCGGCCGGATCCGTCCGATGACACCACCAAGTGAGGCCCTGCCTTCAGCAGGGCTTCCAGATCACACAGGGAGCAACCGGAAATGGGTTCGGTTCGCGTAGCCATCGTCGGCGTGGGCAACTGCGCCGCCTCGCTGGTCCAGGGCGTCGAGTACTACAAGGACGCCGACCCGGCGACCAAGGTGCCCGGCCTGATGCATGTCCAGTTCGGCGACTACCACGTGGGTGACGTCGAGTTCGTGGCCGCGTTCGACGTGGACGCGAAGAAGGTCGGCCTCGACCTCTCGGACGCGATCGGCGCCAGCGAGAACAACACCATCAAGATCTGCGACGTCCCGAACAAGGGCGTCACGGTCCAGCGCGGTCACACGCTCGACGGTCTCGGCAAGTACTACCGGATGACCATCGAGGAGTCCGCCGAGGAGCCGGTCGACGTCGTCCAGGTCCTCAAGGACCAGCAGGTCGACGTCCTCGTCTGCTACCTGCCCGTCGGCTCCGAGGACGCGGCGAAGTTCTACGCCCAGTGCGCCATCGACGCCAAGGTCGCCTTCGTCAACGCCCTCCCGGTCTTCATCGCCGGCACCAAGGAGTGGGCGGACAAGTTCACCGAGGCGGGTGTCCCGATCGTCGGTGACGACATCAAGTCGCAGGTGGGCGCCACCATCACGCACCGTGTGATGGCGAAGCTCTTCGAGGACCGCGGTGTCCGCCTCGAGCGCACGATGCAGCTCAATGTCGGCGGCAACATGGACTTCAAGAACATGCTGGAGCGCGACCGCCTGGAGTCCAAGAAGATCTCCAAGACGCAGGCCGTCACCTCGCAGATCCCCGACCGTGAGCTGGGCGAGAAGAACGTCCACATCGGCCCGTCGGACTACGTGGCCTGGCTGGACGACCGCAAGTGGGCGTACGTGCGCCTCGAGGGCCGCGCCTTCGGCGACGTCCCGCTGAACCTCGAGTACAAGCTCGAGGTGTGGGACTCCCCGAACTCCGCCGGTGTCATCATCGACGCCCTGCGCGCCGCGAAGATCGCCAAGGACCGGGGCATCGGTGGCCCGATCCTCTCCGCGTCCTCGTACTTCATGAAGTCCCCGCCGGTTCAGTACTTCGACGACGAGGCCCTGGCCAACGTCGAGAAGTTCATCAAGGGCGAGGTCGAGCGCTAAAGCTCGCGACTTCCCGACCGAGGGTCCCCGAGGCACTGCCCGGGGGCCCTCGGCGTATGTGAGTCTTGCTGCCATGTCCGTCGCACGTGATCTGCGCGTACTGCTGCGCCTGCGCGACTTCCGCCGCCTGCTCGCCGTCCGGCTGCTCTCCCAGTGCGCCGACGGCGTCTACCAGGTGGCCCTGGCCACGTACGTCGTCTTCTCCCCCGAGAAACAGCCCTCCGCGACGGCCATCGCCTCCGCCATGGCGGTGCTGCTGCTGCCGTACTCGCTCGTGGGGCCCTTCGCGGGAGTCCTCCTCGACCGCTGGCAGCGCCGGCAGGTCTTCCTCTACGGGAACCTGCTGCGGGCTTTGCTCGCCTGCGGGACCGCCGTCCTCGTCCTGGCGGCCGTGCCCGACTGGCTCTTCTACGTCTCCGCCCTCTCCGTCACCGCCGTCAACCGCTTCGTGCTCGCGGGTCTCTCCGCCGCCCTTCCCCGGGTCGTCGACGACGAGCGACTGGTCATCGCGAACGCGCTCTCGCCCACCGCCGGCACCCTGGCCGCGACCGTGGGCGGCGCGCTGGCGTTCGGCATCCGGCTGGTCGCCGACGACTCCGACGCCGCGGTGGTCGCCTTCGGCGCCCTCCTGTACCTCTGCGCCGCCCTGGCCTCGCTGCGGATGCCCAGAGGGCTCCTCGGCCCCGACCCCGCCCTCGTACCACCCAGGCTCGGCGCGGCCCTCGCCTCGACGGCCCGTGGCCTCGTCGCCGGGCTGCGGCACCTCGGTGAGCGGCGGCCCGCCGCCCGTGCCCTCGCCGCCATCGGGCTCATGCGCTTCTGCTACGGCGCCCTGCTCGTGACCGTGCTCATGCTCTGCCGGTACGCCTGGACCTCCACCGAGTCCGAGGGCCTCGGGCTGCTCGGTCTCGCCGTGGCCATCTCGGGAGCCGGCTTCTTCGCGGCGGCCCTGCTCTCCCCCTGGGCCGTGCGGCGGTTCGGGCCCTTCGGGTGGATGACCGCGTGTGCCGGGTCCGCCGCGGTCCTGGTGCCGCTCCTCGGCCTCTTCTTCGCTCCGGCGCCGTTCCTCGTCGCCGCCTTCGTCCTGGGTCTCATCACGCAGGGCGCGAAGATCGCGACCGACACGGTGGTGCAGACGTCCGTGGACGACGCCTTCCGGGGGCGGGTCTTCTCCCTCTACGACGTCCTCTTCAACGTGGCCTTCGTCGGTGCGGCCGGGGTCGCGGCCCTGATGCTGCCGCACGACGGCCGCTCCCCGCTGCTCGTCGTGCTGGTGGCCCTCATCTACGCGGGGACCGCCCTAGCCACCCGGGGAGGACGGAGAGAGGGGTGATGTTTCACGTGAAACACCACCCCGTGAAACGTCACCCCTCCGACGTCTGCCGTTCGTGCCGCCGCCCCCCGCGCTGTTTCACGTGAAACAGCGCGGCGCGGTCCTCAGTCCCGGGCCGCCCACCACTCCGTCAGCGCGGCCACGGCCTGGTCGTGTTCCATCGGCCCGTTCTCCAGGCGGAGCTCCAGCAGGAACTTGTAGGCCTGGCCGATGGCGGGGCCGGGGCCGATGCCCAGGATCTCCTGGATCTGGTTGCCGTCGAGATCGGGCCGGATGGCGTCCAACTCCTCCTGCTCCTGCAACTGGGCGATGCGCTCCTCCAGACCGTCGTAGGCGCGGGAGAGTGCGGACGCCTTGCGCTTGTTGCGCGTCGTGCAGTCGGAGCGGGTCAGCTTGTGCAGCCGGGAGAGGAGCGGGCCCGCGTCCCGCACGTAGCGGCGCACGGCGGAGTCGGTCCACTCGCCGGTCCCGTACCCGTGGAAGCGCAGGTGCAGCTCCACGAGACGCGAGACGTCCTTGATCATCTCGTTGGAGTACTTGAGCGCGGTCATGCGCTTCTTGGTCATCTTGGCGCCCACCACCTCGTGGTGGTGGAACGAGACCCGGCCGTCCTTCTCGAAGCGGCGGGTGCGCGGCTTGCCGATGTCGTGGAGCAGGGCGGCGAGGCGCAGCACCAGGTCGGGGCCGTTCTCCTCCAGGTCGATGGCCTGGTCGAGCACGGTCAGGGAGTGCTCGTAGACGTCCTTGTGCCGGTGGTGCTCGTCGCTCTCCAGGCGCAGCGCGGGCAGCTCGGGCAGCACGTGCGCGGCGAGACCCGAGTCCACGAGCAGGCCGAGGCCCTTGCGCGGGTGGGCGGAGAGCACCAGCTTGTTCAGTTCGTCACGGACGCGCTCCGCGGAGACGATCTCGATCCGGCCGGACATCTCCTTCAGCGCCGTGATCACCTCGGGGGCGACCTCGAAGTCCAGCTGCGCGGCGAAGCGCGCGGCCCGCATCATGCGCAGCGGGTCGTCGGAGAACGACTCCTCCGGCGTGCCGGGCGTACGCAGGATCCGGGCGGCGAGGTCCTCCAGGCCGCCGTACGGGTCGATGAACTCCTTCTCGGGGAGAGCCACGGCCATGGCGTTGACGGTGAAGTCGCGCCGGACGAGGTCCTCGTCGATGGAGTCGCCGTAGGAGACCTCCGGCTTACGCGAGGTGCGGTCGTACGCCTCGGAGCGGTACGTCGTCACCTCGATCTGGAAGCTCTGGACGGCGTCACCGACGCGTGCGTCCTTCTGGCAGCCGACCGTCCCGAAGGCGATCCCGACCTCCCACACGGCGTCGGCCCAGGGGCGGACGATCTTGAGCACGTCCTCGGGGCGGGCGTCGGTGGTGAAGTCCAGGTCGTTGCCGAGCCGTCCGAGCAGGGCATCCCGTACGGAGCCGCCGACCAGCGCGAGGCTGAACCCGGC
The DNA here is from genome assembly GCF_053589515.1 of Streptomyces sp. NPDC003327. Classification (NCBI taxonomy): domain Bacteria; kingdom Bacillati; phylum Actinomycetota; class Actinomycetes; order Kitasatosporales; family Streptomycetaceae; genus Streptomyces; species Streptomyces sp. NPDC003327. Next base: position 119,741 of record NZ_JBSFSA010000008.1, read on the forward strand.
CTCCTGGAAGCGGCGGGCGAGGTCGTCGGCGACAGGGGACACGCGCAGCAGTTCGCTGACGGCGCGGCGCTGCACCTGGCTCAGCGCGTTCGGGGTGTCTTCGTTGGCGTTCGGCACAACAGAAAAGGGTACGTGCCCCGGCTCACCACGATGTCCCCGTTTTCGCCCGGCCGCCGGGGCCGGGCGCATCTGCTGGAGCAGTCCCCGGCACTTGCCCCCGGCGTGCCTCGTTACCATGCCTGGACACAGCAACCGGGAACCACCGACACCACAGACAACGACGAGGACGGGCGAGCGCGTGGCCGAGGCGGCAGACATCCAGGGAACCGGTCCCTCACCTGCCCGCCGCTGGCTGCGGCGCACCATCACGGTTGCCTTCGGGGCCCCCCTTCTCGCCGGACTGCTCCAGTCACCGGCCGCGCCTCCGGCGAGCGCCGCCGAGGAGGCCACCGGATCGAAGACGGTGGATGTGTCCCTCGACACCCTCGCACCGAGCGCACCCGTCGAGGGAGACACCGTCACGGTCACGGGCACGGTGACCAACCGGGGCCGGAAGACCATCACCGACGCGCACATCGATCTGCGCGTCGGCCCGCAGATGACCAGCCGCAGCGAGATCGAGCAGGTCTCCCGGCGCACCGGCTTCCGCAGCGGCAGCGATCCCGCGGCCCTCGACGCACCGCGCGTCGGCATCGCCCGGCTGGGCGCCGGTCTCAGCGCCGAGTTCTCCCTGTCGGTGCCCGTCTCCAAGCTGGGGCTCGACAAGGCCGGCGTCTACCAGCTGGGGGTCTCCCTCACCGGGCAGACCTCGGACCAGCGCTACGACCGCGTACTCGGCATCGAGCGGACCTTCCTGCCGTACCAGCCGGAAGCGCTGGCGAAGAAGACGCAGCTGACCTACCTGTGGCCGCTGATCTCCTCGTCCCACGTCTCCGCCGAGACGGGCACCGACGAGCAGCAGACCCCGGTCTTCGAGGACGACGACCTGGCGGCCGAGCTGCGCCCGGGCGGCCGGCTGGACGAGCTGGTGTCACTGGGCAAGGACCTCCCGGTCACCTGGGTGATCGATCCCGACCTCCTGGCCTCGGTCGACGCCATGGCGAACGGCTACCGCGTCAAGGAGGGCACCGGCCACGTCCCGGGCCCGAACAAGGCGGTGGCCGAGCGCTGGCTGGCCGCGCTGGAGAAGGCGGTCCAGGGACGCAAGGTCGTCGCCCTGCCCTTCGCCGACCCCGACCTCGCCTCCCTGGCGCACCGGGGCAAGGACGTTCCCGGCTCCCTCGGCCACCTCCAGTCGGCGACCGCGCTCGCCGCCACGACGGTCGAGACCGTCCTCCACGTCGAACCGGCCACGGACTTCTCCTGGCCAGTCGAGGGTGCCGTCGATCCGTCGATCGTGGCGGTCGCGACCTCCGCGGGCGCCGACAAGGTGATCGCGCGCAGCGACAGCGTCCGCGACGACCTCTCCTACACGTCCACGGCGGCACGCCCCCTCGGCGGTGGCACCACCGCCGTGGTGAGCGACGCCCTGCTGTCGACCGCCTTCGAAGGGGACATGGTCCGGGCGGAGGGCTCCACGCTCGCCGTCCAGGAGTTCCTCGCCCAGTCCCTGGCGATCACGCTGGAGCAGCCCGGGCAGCAGCGCAGTGTCGTGGTCGCCCCGCAGCGACTGCCGTCCGCGGCGCAGGCACAGACCATGGCGGAGGCGCTCCAGGGCCTCTCCGCCCGCCGCTGGACGCAGCCGATCGACCTGATCGCCGCCGCGGCGGTCAAGCCGGACGCCAACGCGACCACCACCGTGCCGGGCAGCTCGCGCTACCCGAAGCGCCTGCGGGACCGGGAACTGCCGGTGCTGACCTTCCGCGACATGAAGACCACGCGGGACGAACTGGACGACTTCAAGGTCGTGCTGACCCAGCCGGAGCGGGTCGTGACACCGTTCGGCAACGCGATCAACCGCGAGATGTCCACGTCCTGGCGGGGCGAGGCCCGTGACGCCGCGATCTACCGATCCAACGTCTACAGGTATCTGCAGGGCCTCACCGAGGGCGTCCAGCTCGTCGACAAGTCCGACCTCACCCTGTCCGGCCGCAGCGCCACGATCCCGGTGACCGTCCAGAACAAGCTCCTCCAAGGCGTGGACGACCTGGTGCTGCGCCTGTCGTCGGGCAACAAGAACCGTCTGAAGCTCAACGGCGACGGTGACGCGGAGCTGCCGATCAGGATCAGCGCCGGGCACAGCCAGTCGGTGAAGTTCAACGCCACGGCCAACGCCAACGGCCAGGTCCCGATGACGGCGCAGCTGTACACGAAGGACGGCACTCCCTACGGCCGGCCGATGACGTTCACGGTGAAGGTCTCCGAGATCACCCCCACGGTGATGCTCGTGCTCGCGGGCGGTGTGCTGCTGCTCGTCCTCGCCGGCGTACGGATGTACTCGCAGCGCAAGCGCCTGGCCGCCCGGACCGCCGAGGCGGAGGCCGCGTCGACGGACGAGCCGGGTTCCGCTTCCGTGGGCGGCGCCGAGGCGCAGCCGAGTGACCCGACGCCGGACACCGTGTCCGAAAGCGGTGACCCGTCGGGCTCGGGTGAGAAAGTGGACCGTTGAGCGATGTCGTGGCCGGTCGGCCGGGGACGATGAGGTGGGGTAACCATGAACGCGCCGTACGACGGTGACCGCGGCCAGGGCGCGGGTGGCGCCGTGCCGTCCGGTGGGACACCCGTGCCCCCTTCCGGTTCCGGCCGTCCGCCCGTGCCGCCGCCCCCTCCGCAGGGCGACCCGAACGGGCAGGCGCCCTACGCCGCCCAGGGCCCGTACGCCCAGGGGGCGTACGCGCAGGACCCGCACGGTCAGCACCCGTACCCCCAGGATCCGTACGTCCAGGACGCCTACGCCCACGACCCCTACCGTGCGCAGGACCTCTCCGCCCAGGACCCGGTGACCGAGGCCCTCTACGACCGCGCCGCGCATCCGCCGCCCCCGCCCGGCACCTACCAGGAGCCGCAGCCGCTGTACCAGCAGCCGGCGACCCCGCAGCACGCCCCGGACCCCCGGGTGTGGGCGCAGACGCCCGCGCCCGAGCCCGACGGCCCGTCGCGCCACCTGCCGTACGGCGACGACGCGCGCACCGTCCAGTTCACCGGCGTCGACGACCTGGTGACCCGGGCCGGTGAGGACGAGCCGGAGCCCGACGCGTTCGCCCACCTCTACCGGGACCAGCAGACGCCGGGTCAGGTCCCCGCGCCCGCCCCCGCTCCGGAGCCGATGCCCGCCCCCGCCCCGCGGAAGACCGGCCGCGCCTCCGGTCTGCTGAAGTCGAGCGCCGTGATGGCGGCCGGCACGCTGGTCTCCCGGCTCACCGGCTTCCTCCGCAGCCTGGTGATCACCGGCGCGCTGGGTGCCGCACTGCTCGGTGACACGTTCACCGTGGCCTACACGCTGCCGACGATGATCTACATCCTCACCGTCGGCGGCGGCCTCAACTCCGTCTTCGTGCCGCAGCTCGTCCGTTCCATGAAGAACGACGAGGACGGCGGCGAGGCCTACGCCAACCGTCTCCTCACCCTGGTGATGGTCGCCCTCGGCCTCATCGTGGCGGTCGCCGTCTTCGCGGCACCGCTGCTGATCCGGCTGATGTCGAACACCATCGCCGACGACGCCGCGGCCAACAGCGTGGCCGTCACCTTCGCCCGCTACTGCCTGCCCACCATCTTCTTCATGGGCGTGCACGTGGTGATGGGTCAGATCCTGAACGCCCGGGGCAAGTTCGGCGCGATGATGTGGACTCCGGTCCTCAACAACATCGTCATGATCGTCACCTTCGGCCTGTTCATCTGGGTGTACGGCACCTCCGCCGAGTCCCAGATGGGTGTGCAGACCATCCCCGACGAGGGCATCCGGCTCCTGGGCATCGGCACCCTGCTCGGCCTCGTCGTCCAGGCCCTGGCGATGATCCCGTACCTCCGCGAGGCGGGCTTCCGCTTCCGCCCGCGCTTCGACTGGAAGGGACACGGCCTCGGCAAGACCATCAAGCTCGCCAAGTGGACCGTGCTCTTCGTCCTCGCCAACCAGGCCGGCGTCCTCGTCGTCACCCAGCTCGCCACCGCGGCCGGTCAGGAGTCCGGGAAGAACGGCGCCGGTTTCCTCGCCTACTCCAACGCCCAGCTGATCTGGGGCATGCCGCAGGCCATCATCACCGTCTCCGTCATGGCCGCGCTGCTGCCGCGGATCTCCCGCGCCGCCCACGACAACGACCCGGGCGCCGTCCGCGACGACATCTCGCAGGGCCTGCGCAACTCGGCCGTCGCGATCGTCCCGGTCTCCTTCGCCTTCCTGGCGCTCGGCGTGCCCATGTGCACCCTGCTCTACGCCTCCAGCGGCGTCGAGGCGGCCCAGGGCATGGGCTTCATCCTGATGGCCTTCGGCCTCGGACTGATCCCCTACTCCGTCCAGTACGTCGTCCTGCGCGGCTTCTACGCCTACGAGGACACCCGGACGCCCTTCTACAACACGGTCATCGTCGCCGCCGTCAACGCGGCCGCCTCCGCGCTCTGCTACGTCCTCCTGCCCGCCCAGTGGGCCGTCGTCGGCATGGCCGGCTCCTACGGCCTCGCCTACGCGGTCGGCGTCGGCGTCGCCTGGCGCCGCCTGCGCAACCGGCTGGGCGGAGACCTGGACGGCGCCCACGTGATGCGCACCTACGCGCGGCTCTGCATGGCCTCCGTACCCGCCGCGCTCGTCGCGGGTGCCGTCGGCTTCGGTCTCCTGAAGCTGCTGGGGGAGGGGGCCCTCGGCTCGCTCGTCGCCCTGCTCGTCGGCGGCGCCGTCCTCCTCGGTGTCTTCTTCGTCGCCGCCAAGCGCATGCGGATCGCCGAACTGAACACCCTGGTCGGCATGGTGCGCGGCCGTCTGGGACGCTGAGTCCACGGTCCCGGGCAACCTTCGGCGGGAACCGCGTGTCGTGCACAGCGTCCGACTGTGGGCACAATTGGCTTGGCTGTTGGATGTGGCGCAACGGATGGGGAGGCAGGAACGACGGTGGCGGAACGTAGCACGGCTGCCGTCGACGTGGCCGACAACAGCGGTGACGATCCGCTGACCGCCAAGGCGGACACGGCCGCGACCGACGGGGTGGCGGAAGCGCAGAAGACGGCGGAGACGACTGCCGAGGGCACCGGGAAGAAGACGGCCGCACGCAAGAACGGCGAACCGTCCTCCCTCACGGCACCCGAACTCCACAGCGGCCACAAGCTGGCCAGACGGTACCGGCTGGAGGAGTGCGTCACCCGTCTGGACGGCTTCAGCAGCTGGCGTGCCGTGGACGAGAAGCTGCGGCGCGCCGTCGGCGTCCACCTGCTGCCTGCCGACCACCCGCGGGCCCGTTCGGTGTTGGCCGCGGCCCGCTCCTCGGCCCTCCTCGGCGACCCCAGGTTCGTCCAGGTCCTCGACGCCGTCGAGGAGAACGACCTCGTGTACGTGGTGCACGAGTGGCTTCCCGACTCCACCGAACTGACCGCGCTCCTCGCGGCCGGTCCCCTGGAGCCGCACGACGCCTACCAGCTGGTCAACCAGCTCTCCCAGGCCATGGCGGCCGCCCACCGCGAAGGCCTCGCGCACCTCCGGCTGACGCCGAGCGCCGTCCTGCGCAGCTCCACAGGCCAGTACCGCATCCGTGGCCTCGCCGTGAACGCCGCCCTGCGCGGCATCACCGCCGAGCGCCCGCAGCGCACCGACACCGAGGCCATCGGCGCCCTGCTGTACGCGGCGCTCACCCAGCGCTGGCCGTACGACAGCGACGCCTACGGGCTCTCCGGCCTCCCCAAGGGCGTCGGCCTGCTCCCGCCGGACCAGGTCCGCGCCGGGGTGCACCGGGGGCTCTCCGAGATCGCCATGCGCGCCCTCGCCAACGACGGGGCCACCGCCTCGCGCCAGGAGCCGCCCTGCACCACTCCGGACGAACTCGCCAAGGCCGTGGCCGCGATGCCCCGCGTCAAGGCGCCGGAGCCGGAGTTCCCCGCCCCTGCCGAGTACCAACGGACGACGTACCAGCAGGGCACGTACGGCCGCCCGCAGGCGCGTCTCCCGATGATGACGCAGCCGGTGCCCGTGCCGCCCGCGCCTCTGCAGAGCCGCACCGGCACGGCGCTGAAGTGGGCGGTCTCCGCCCTCCTCATCGCCGCCCTGGGCCTGGGCAGCTGGCAGATCGCGGATCGTCTCCTCGCTCCGGAGAGCCCGAAGGAGGAGGCCCCGGTCACCAACCCGACGGTCATGGACGAGAAGCCTCTGCCGCCGAAGCCGCTCTCCATCGAATCGGCCAGGGAGTACGCCCCCGACGGCAAGCCGCAGGACACGAGCGGAGTCGACAGCACCTACGACGACGACAGCTCCACGTACTGGCGCACCAAGACGTACGTGGGCGGCCCCGTCCTCGCGCCGTACAAGCAGGGCGTCGGGATCGTCTACGACCTGGGCAGCGAGCAGAACGTGACCGGGGCGTCCATAGCGCTCCGGTACGGCGGTCCGCAGACCGCGATCACGCTGTACGCGGCGGACTCTCTGTACCCGTCCGGCCTGCCCGAGTCGATGAAGCGGATCGCCACCGTCGAGACGTCGGACACGACGGCGAAGCCGGAGGCGAAGGACGCGGTCAGAACGCGCTATGTGCTGCTCTGGCTGACGTCCGCGCCGTATTCGAACGGCGACGGCTACTTCGGTTCCGGCTACAAGCAGGCCCTCACGAACGTCACCTTCCTGGGCAGGACCGCCCCCTGACGGCGGGTCCCGCCGACTCGCACGACCATGAGCGCCGAGCCCAGCTCGGCGCTCATTTACTTCCGGCCGGGGACCGGATTGAATGCCTGCACGGCTGCCGAGCGAGGAGGGGAATCGTGGCGTCAGCGAATGACGACCTCCACACCGCGGCGGACGAGGAACTCCTGGCGCTCCATGTCGCCGGGGACCCGGACGCTTTCGGGGAGCTCGTGCGCCGTCACCGCGACCGCCTGTGGGCCGTTGCCCTGCGGACCCTGGGGGACCGCGAGGAGGCCGCCGACGCCGTCCAGGACGCCTTCATCTCGGCCTTCAGGGCCGCCCACACCTTCCGCGGCCAGTCCGCCGTCACGACGTGGCTGCACCGCATCACGGTGAACGCCTGCCTCGACCGCATGCGCAAGACCGCCTCCCGCAGGACCTCGCCGGTCGACGACACCGCCCGCTTCGAGCAGCTCCTCGACCCCCATGAATCGGCCGAGGCGCCCGCAGAACGCCAGGATCTCCATCGGGAACTGCTGGCCGCGCTCGCCACCCTCCCGCCGGAGCAGCGCGCCGCCCTCGTCCTCGTCGACATGCAGGGTTATCCGGTCGCCGAAGCGGCACGTATCCTCGACGTCCCCACCGGCACGGTGAAGAGCCGCTGCGCACGCGGGCGGGCTCGGCTCCTGCCCATGCTCACTCATCTGCGCGCCGACACGGTGGGTAACGAGGGCCTCGAAGGGGGAAGGAACCGGACGCCGGGGACGTCCGTCCCACCGGTGCCGGGGCCGACGGACACCGGACCGACAGATCCAGCTGCTGTGAAGGGCGGAGGTGGGCGCGCGTGACTTCCACGACCGGCAAGGCCGACACGGCACAGCACCCGGATGTCTCGGAGATCTCCGACCTGACCGAGGGGCTTCTCGCTCCGCCCCGCGCGGCCGTCATTCGGCGCCATCTGGACGCCTGCCCCCTCTGCGCCGATGTACGCGACTCCCTGACGGAGATCCGGGGACTGCTCGGCACCCTGCCGGGACCGCCGCGCATGCCCGCCGAGATCGCGGGCCGGATCGATGCCGCCCTGGCTGCCGAAGCACTGCTCCACGCGACCGCGCCGGAGAGCAGCGCCCCTGTTTCACGTGAAACATCGCGGCCCTCCACCGAGACCCGCTCGCCTTCCCCGACCTCCGCCGCGCCGTCCGTCACCGCTCCGGCGGCCTCGGGCACCTCCACCGCCCCCACCCGGCCCGAGGGGCACCCGCGCGGAGCCGGCGGCCCGGGGCGCTCCTCCACGACGCGGCGCAGGCGTCGCGTCCCCCTGCTCGCGGGCCTCGGCGCCGCCTTCGGCGCCGCGATCCTCGGGACGAGCCTCTTCCTCAGCCAGGGTGGTGGCGTGCCGTCCGCCGGTGACTCCTCGTCCTTCGCCGACACGAAGAAGGCCGACGCACTCGCGAGCGCACCGCTGAGCCCGTTCTCGGGAACGCCGATGGAGGAACGCGTCCAGAGCCTGCTCACCGAGGAAGCCTCCGCAGGCACCCCGAAGGGACTCACCCCCGAGTCCACGACCGACGGCGTCACCGCACAGGAGCGGAGCGGCGCGACCGACGTCCCCGCCTGCGTCCTCGCCGGCACGGGCCGCACGGACGGCGTCCTCGCCCAGGAGAAGGGCGAGTACGAGGGAACCTCCGCCTACCTCGTGGTGCTCACCGACCCCGCCGACGCCCAACGGGTCAAGGCGTACGTCCTCGACGCCGCGTGCGCCGAGCGCTCCGCGCGCGTGGCGGACAGCGCGGCCACCCTGCTGACGTCCGGCTCCTATCCCCGCCCCTGACCTCTTCCCCACCCCGTCCCGCCTCGTCCGGATCTCGATTCGGATCTCGTTCCGGACTCGGGGCGGTGCCGTGCGGCCGTTACGGGAATGCGCGCCCCTTAGGATCCGTTGGGTGGGGTGAGAGCACCGAGAACACCGCCCCCGTAGGCAGTAGGCAGTCTGCAGAGACGAGGAAGAAACCCGTGAGCGACGTCCGTAACGTGATCATCATCGGCTCGGGGCCCGCGGGATACACCGCTGCGCTCTACACCGCCCGAGCGTCGCTGAACCCGCTGGTCTTCGAGGGAGCCGTCACCGCAGGTGGCGCCCTGATGAACACCACCGAGGTCGAGAACTTCCCCGGTTTCCGTGACGGCATCATGGGCCCGGACCTGATGGACAACATGCGGGCGCAGGCCGAGCGCTTCGGCGCCGAGCTCGTGCCGGACGACGTCGTCGCGGTGGACCTCACCGGCGAGATCAAGACCGTCACCGACACCGCCGGCACCGTGCACCGCGCCAAGGCCGTCATCGTCACCACCGGCTCGCAGCACCGCAAGCTGGGCCTGCCCAACGAGGACACGCTCTCGGGACGCGGTGTCTCCTGGTGCGCCACCTGCGACGGCTTCTTCTTCAAGGACCAGGACATCGCCGTCGTCGGCGGCGGCGACACCGCGATGGAGGAGGCCACCTTCCTCTCGCGCTTCGCCAAGTCCGTCACCATCGTCCACCGCCGGGACAGCCTGCGCGCCTCCAAGGCCATGCAGGAGCGCGCCTTCGCCGACCCGAAGATCTCCTTCGCCTGGGACAGCGAGGTGGCCGAGATCCACGGCGACCAGAAGCTCTCCGGGCTGACCCTCCGCGACACGAAGACCGGTGAGACGCGCGAGCTGCCCGTCACCGGCCTCTTCATCGCCGTGGGCCACGACCCGCGGACCGAGCTCTTCAAGGGCCAGCTGGACCTCGACGAGGAGGGCTACCTCAAGGTCGCCGCCCCCTCGACGCGGACCAACCTGACCGGTGTCTTCGGCGCCGGCGACGTCGTCGACCACACCTACCGCCAGGCCATCACGGCCGCCGGCACCGGCTGCTCCGCCGCGCTCGACGCCGAGCGCTTCCTCGCCGCCCTCTCCGACAGCGAGAAGCTGGCCGAGACCCCCGCGGTCTGACCCCACCCTCCCCCACCCCACACCCCACGAAGTTAAGGAGGCCGCCGTGGCCGGCGCCCTGAAGAACGTGACCGACGCTTCCTTCGAAGAGGACGTCCTCAAGAGCGACAAGCCCGTCCTGGTGGACTTCTGGGCTGCCTGGTGCGGCCCGTGCCGTCAGATCGCCCCGTCGCTGGAGGCCATCGCCGCCGAGCACGGTGAGATCGAGGTCGTGAAGCTCAACATCGACGAGAACCCGGGCACGGCCGCCAAGTACGGCGTCATGTCGATCCCGACCCTCAACGTCTACCAGAACGGCGAGGTCGTGAAGACGATCGTCGGCGCCAAGCCGAAGGCCGCGATCCTGCGTGACCTCGAAGGCTTCGTCGAGCCGACCAAGGCCTGACGCCTCCGCTGTTTCACGTGAAACGGCCCGCCCCTTCCGGGGGCGGGCCGTTCTCGTTCGGGGTCTCACGAAGGGCCCGCCCTACAGCGGCCTGAGTACGGGCTCCTTCTGGACGGCGCCGAGCAGCCGGTCCAGCGCCATCTCGACGTCCTCCTTCCAGGAGAGAGTCGTCCTCAGTTCGAGCCGCAGCCGGGGAAAGGCGTGGTGCGGGCGAACGGTCTTGAACCCCACCGCCGTCAGATGGTCGGCGGGGAGCACACAGGCGGGCTCCTTCCACCGGGCGTCACCGAAGGCCTCGATCGCCTTGAAGCCCCTCCGCAGCACGTCCTTGGCCACGGTCTGCACCACCACGCGCCCGAGCCCCTGCCCCTGGTAGCCGGGCATGATCCAGGCCGTCATCAGCTGGACGGCATCGGCGGCCACCGGGCTCGTCGGGAAGGCCAGCGACCGGGGCACGTAGGCCGGGGGAGCGTAGAGGACGTAGCCGACGGGGACGTCGTCGACATAGACCACCCGTCCGCAGGAACCCCACTCCAGGAGCACCGCGGAGATCCAGGACTCCTTCTCCAGCTCCGGCCGGCCGGAGTTCACGGCGGCCTCTCCGCTGACCGGGTCGAGCTCCCAGAAGACACAGGAGCGGCAGCGCTTGGGGAGGTCCGGAAGATTGTCCAGCGTGAGCGGTACGAGCCGACGCCCCACGGCTGACCCTCGCTTCCCTCGCCATCGAGCACGATTACAGCTCTCAGAATCGTATCGATCGGGCGATCGGGACGACACCGCTCACAGGCAAAGGGCGGGCCGCGTTCCGATGACGTCCGGAACACGACCCGCCCAGTCAGCCGTGGGGGCGGCGGAGGACGCGGGGGATCAGTCCTCCTGCTCCCGCTCGGCGTTCCTCTGGTCCATGACCTTCCCCTCGCCGGGCGCCATCGTCGTGAGGATCCGCTCCAGGTCCTCCATCGAGGCGAACTCGACGACGATCTTGCCCTTCTTCTGGCCCAGGTCGACCTTCACCCGGGTCTCGAAGCGGTCCGACAGACGGGTGGCGAGCTCCGACAGCGCGGGCGAGACCCGGGCTCCCGCCCTCGGCCCCTTCGGCTTCACCGCGGCGGCGGGCTCCGAGCCCATCAGCGAGACGATCTCCTCGACCGACCGCACCGAGAGACCCTCGGCCACGATCCGGTACGCCAGCTTGTCCTGGGCCTCGGGGTCGTCCAGCGACAGAAGGGCACGCGCGTGACCGGCGGAGATGGTTCCGGCGGCCACCCGGGTCTGCACCGTGGCGGGCAGCCGCAGCAGGCGCAGCGTGTTGGAGACCTGCGAGCGCGAGCGCCCGATCCGCTCCGCCAGCTGGTCGTGGGTGCAGTGGAAGTCCTCGAGCAGCTGGTTGTAGGCGGCTGCCTCCTCCAGCGGGTTCAGCTGGGCCCGGTGCAGGTTCTCCAGGAGGGCGTCCAGGAGCATCTTCTCGTCTTCGGTGTCCCGGACGATCGCCGGAATGCGCTCCAGACCGGCCGCCTTGGAGGCCCTCAAACGCCGCTCGCCCATGATCAGCTCATAGCGCTCGGCATCGACCTTGCGCACGACCACGGGCTGGAGGAGACCGACCTCCCGGATGGAGGTCACCAGCTCGGCGAGCGCGTCCTCGTCGAAGACCTCGCGCGGCTGACGGGCGTTGGGCGCGATGGCGTCGAGAGGCAGCTCAGCGAAGTACGCGCCCTCGGGAGCCTGCGGCTCGACGGCCGTCCCGGACGGCGGCCACGCCGCCGATGCCTCGGGGGCCGAGGCGCTCTGGGGCAGCGTCGCCAGCTTGGCGGCGGCCACCCCCCGGTCACCGGAGACGGAACCCGCGCCGGGCACCGGAGCGCCCGTACCCAGACCCACCGCGGGGGTCTGCCGTTCCTGGGGAGCAGCGGGGATCAGCGCACCGAGCCCACGCCCCAGTCCCCTACGTCGCTCACTCACTGGATCCCCTCCGACATGCTGCGCTGGTTGTTCTGGTGCCCGACATGGGCGTGCTGGGCGTCGTAGTGCACGGCGACACCCCGCAGGGCGATCTCACGGGCCGCTTCCAGGTACGACAGGGCGCCGCTGGAGCCCGGGTCGTACGTGAGCACGGTCTGCCCGTAGCTCGGCGCCTCGGAGATGCGGACCGAGCGTGGAATGCTGGTCCGCAGCACCTCCTCACCGAAGTGGGTGCGCACCTCGTCGGCGACCTGGGAGGCGAGGCGCGTCCGGCCGTCGTACATGGTGAGCAGGATCGTCGAGACGTGGAGCCCGGGGTTGAGGTGTCCGCGCACCAGGTCGACGTTCCGCAGGAGCTGACCGAGCCCCTCCAGTGCGTAGTACTCGCACTGGATCGGGATCAGCACCTCGGCGCCCGCCACCATCGCGTTGACGGTCAGCAGACCGAGCGAGGGCGGGCAGTCGATCAGGATGTAGTCCAGGGGCTGCTCATAAGCCTGGATCGCCCGCTGGAGGCGGCTCTCACGCGCCACGAGCGAGACGAGTTCGATCTCCGCACCCGCGAGGTCGATCGTGGCCGGCGCACAGAACAGTCCCTCGACGTCCTGCACCGGCTGCACCACATCGGAGAGCGGCTTGCTGTCCACCAGGACGTCGTAGATCGAGGGGACCTCGGCGTGATGGTCGATGCCGAGGGCGGTGGAGGCGTTGCCCTGCGGGTCCAGGTCGATGACCAGGACCCGGGCGCCGTGCAGAGCCAGGGAGGCGGCGATGTTGACCGTCGTGGTCGTCTTGCCCACGCCGCCCTTCTGGTTGGCGACCACCATGATCCGGGTCCGGTCCGGTCGAGGAAGACCCTCACCGGCACGGCCCAGAGCCTCTACTGCCAGTTGGGCAGCACGACCAATGGGGGTGTCGTCCATCGGGGGCGGTGTTTCACGTGAAACATCCTCCCCCGCCGATTCGGTTCGGGGACCGGGGACCGGATCGGTCATCGGTCCCGCGATGTTGGCGTCGGACCGCAAGGATTCACTCTCCTCGGCATCAAGCTCGCGATGAGGAGAGACTGCCATGCTTTCTGGGTCACGAACCAGCGAGGTCGGTGGTTCTGTGGGTGAATCCACCTCTGTGGACAACTCCGTGACCCTCACGGGTGGCTCCACACGAGGTCGACGGTCCCGGGGGGCGGCAGCCGCGCGACCGCGGCTGATGATCCCCTGCAGCAGTGAGCGACGTTTCACGTGAAACACCATGCCCCCGCCGCCCGGCCGGGACCGCTCGACACTCCGAAATAGGACGTAGCGGACGCTCAGCGGCGCCGACGGGTCTTGCTGGTACGCGCCGCCTTGGCCCGCTTGGCCGCGAACCGCACTCCGCCCGGGCTCTCCCCGACCTCGACCCGCACGACGGTCGACAACGGATCGACGATCCCCTCGCCGACCTGGAGCACCGAGGTCTCCACCACGCCGAGCTTCGAGAGCGCGGCCCGCGCCCCGTCGAGCTCCTCCTCCGCGGTGTCGCCCTTCAGCAGCAGCATCTCGCCGTACGGGCGGAGCAGCGGAACGCCCCAGCCCGCCAGCCGGTCCAGAGGGGCCACCGCGCGGGCGGTCACCACGTGGACGGGCGGGAACTTGCCCAGCATCTCCTCCGCGCGGCCCCGGACCACGGTGACGTGGTCGAGGCCGAGCAGCTCCACGACCTCCTGGAGGAAGTTGATCCGCCGCAGCAGCGGCTCCAGCAGTGTGATCTTGAGATCCGGCCGGACCAGGGCGAGCGGGATGCCGGGCAGACCGGCGCCCGAGCCCACGTCGCACACGGTCACGCCCTCCGGCACGACCTCGGAGAGGACAGCGCAGTTCAGCACATGGCGCTCCCAGAGACGCGGGACCTCGCGCGGGCCGATGAGACCGCGCTTCACACCCGCGTCCGCGAGGAGCTCCGCGTACCGAACGGCCTCCGGGAAGTACTCACCGAAGACTGTCCGCGCCTGCTCCGGAGCCTCGGGGAGCTCCGCTGCCTCCGTCACGGGAACCGTCCTTCCGTACCGCACATGTGGGTGCGAGCGCACTGTGGTGGCTGAACTATCAGGCTGACAAAGATCGGCCCCGCCTGCGAACAGACGGGGCCGACACTACGAGAGGGGTCAGGCCGGGAGCACGATGACGAAGCGCTGCGGCTCCTCGCCCTCGGACTCGCTGCGCAGACCGGCTGCGGCGACCGCGTCGTGCACGACCTTGCGCTCGAACGGGGTCATCGGGTCCAGCTTCACCGGCTCGCCCGAGGCCTTCACCTCGGCCGCGGCCTTGGCGCCCAGCTCGGCGAGCTCGGAACGCTTCTGGGCGCGGAAGCCGGCGATGTCGAGCATCAGTCGGCTGCGGTCCCCGGTCTCCCGGTGGACGGCGAGCCGGGTCAGCTCCTGAAGGGCCTCCAGCACCTCGCCGTCGCGGCCCACGAGCTTCTGCAGGTCGCGGCTGCCGGAGTCGCTGATGATCGAGACCGCGGCCCGGTCCGCCTCGACGTCCATGTCGATGTCACCGTCGAGGTCGGCGATGTCGAGCAGGCCCTCGAGGTAGTCGGCCGCGATCTCACCCTCCTGCTCCAGGCGGGTCAGGGTGTCGCCACCCTCGGCGGCGGCGGAGGTGGTGCCTTCCGTCACGGATGGACTCCTTAGTGCTTCGAGGCTTACTTCTTGGAGGACGGGTGCTTGGGCCGCTGCTGGCCCTTGCGCTGGCGGGAGCCGCCGGAGTTGGCGCGGCTCGGACGCGCGGGCTTGTCACCCTGGGCCGCGTCCTTGGCCTTCCCCTGCGCACCGGCCTTGTCGTCCTTGGCCTGGGTCGCCGGCTTCTTCTCCAGCGAGGTGGTCGGCGCGTCGGTGGTCGCCTCGACGACCTCCTCGACGCCCTTCACCTGCTGGGCCCCACCGGCCTGGCGCTTGGCCTTGGTCTGGCGCTTGGGCTGCTGCCGCTTGGCGGTGACACCGCTCTCGGCCTCGGCGGCGAGGGTGTCGCTCTTGATCACGGTGCCGTCGGCCTGGGGCGCGAAGCCGGCCTTGGCGAGACCGCCGAAGAAGCGGCGCTCGTTCTCGTTGCGGTCGCTGCCCTTGGCGACGATCACCTTGACGACGGCCTTGCGGCGACGGCCGCGGACCTCACCGTGGTGCGTGACGCTCTTCAGCAGTCGCTGGAGGTACGCGTCCTGCGCCTTGCTGCCCGGGGTCGGGTTCTGGTTGATCACGTACATCTGCTGGCCCATGGTCCACACGTTGGTGGTCAGCCAGTAGACGAGGACGCCGACGGGGAAGTTGATGCCCATGACGGCGAAGATCACCGGGAAGATGTACATGAGCATCTTCTGCTGCTGCATGTACGGCGTCTTCACCGAGAGGTCGACGTTCTTCATCATCAGCTGGCGCTGGGTGAAGAACTGCGAGGCCGACATCAGGACGATCATCACCGCGGTGACGATGCGGACATCGGTCAGGGAGGCGTTGAGGGCCTCGACCTTCTCCGGGCTGTCCATGAACTTCGCCGCGATCGGGGCACCGAAGATGTGCGCCTGCCGGGCGCTGTCGACCAGCGCCTGGTTCATCGCGCCGATCTCCTTGCCCGACGCGATATTCGACAGCACGTGGTAGAGGGCGAAGAAGAACGGCGACTGGGCGAGGATGGGAAGGCACGAGGAGAGCGGGTTGGTGCCCGTCTCCTTGTACAGCTTCATCATCTCTTCGGACTGACGCTGCTTGTCGCTCTTGTAGCGCTCCTGGATCGCCTTCATCTTCGGCTGGAGCGCCTGCATGTTCCGCGTCGACTTGATCTGCTTCACGAAGAGCGGGATCAGGCAGATACGGATCAGCACCACGAGGGACACGATCGACAGGCCCCAGGCCCAGCCCGTGTCAGGGCCGAAGATCGCCCCGTACAGCTTGTGGAACTGGACGATGACCCAGGAAACGGGCCAGGTGATGAAGCTGAACAGACTGGCAATCGTGTCCACTAATCAGGCTCCTTGAGCATTGGGCGAGGTCTCTGCGGCCGGGCTCGTCTCGGCGGAGATCCCGCCCTCGTCGCCGCGCAGCGCGTTCCTCAGCATCTCGTGCCAGCGCGGACGCTTGCGCGGGGGGACATGGTCCACGCCGCCGGGCGACCACGGATTGCACCGCAGGATGCGCCAGGCGGTCAGGAAGGTGCCCTTGATCGCGCCATGCCGGTCGATGGCCGTGAATCCGTAGTGGGAACACGACGGGTAGTACCGGCAGACCTCGCCCAGCATCGGGCTGATCGTCCACTGGTACAGCTTGATCAGGGCCAGCAGCGGGTACTTCATCGCGTGCCCCCTCCCAGCAGCCGCTGGAGAGCGGCGTCCAGGTCTCGGGCCAGCTGGGCGTGGTCGGCGTCACCGGCTCCGGGCAACGCCCGTACGACCACCAGGCTACCGGGGGGCAGCTCGGTGAGCCGGTCGCGGACGAGATGGCGGAGGCGACGCTTCACCTGGTTGCGTACCACCGCACCGCCCACGGCCTTGCTCACGACGAAACCCGCACGCGTCGGGGGAGCGCTCTCCCCAGGCGCGTGCGGGTCCGTTGCACCGCTGCGTAGGTGGACGACGAGGAGCGGGCGACCGGCCCGGCGTCCTCGTCGTACCGCGGTTGCGAAGTCCTCGCGCCGCCTCAGCCGATTCTCGGTAGGCAGCACGTCATGACCTGTTTAAGTGGATCAGGCGGACAGGCTCGCGCGACCCTTGGCGCGGCGGTTCGCCAGGATGGCGCGGCCGGCACGGGTACGCATGCGCAGGCGGAAGCCGTGGGTCTTCGCGCGACGACGGTTGTTCGGCTGGAAGGTGCGCTTGCTCACTCGGGGGCTCCAGAAATGATTCGGGTGGTGGCGGGACATCGCCTGGCTGTCACCGTGCGCCCACGAGTAGCTCGCAATACGCCCGAGTGCACCGCTTCAGCGACCACGGAACGTGATCTTTGCCCATCGGAGGCAGGCGGCAGCAGCCATCGACAACTCGACCTGGTTACGGTACGCGCGGCTACGCCATCCGGTCAAACCGACCTGTTGCCGGGGTCCATTGTGCACAGGCTGTGGACAACAACTTGAACGACGTCAGGCGGCCCGACTACCGTGGCTGGACTCCACAATCTTTTCCGTTCTGTCCTTTCCTGTCCCCGCGGACGCCTCCGTCCCCCGGACGCCGATTCACCGTTCCGAGAGAAAGCGTGCCCTGTGGCTGACGTACCTGCCGATCTTGCCGCAGTGTGGCCACGCGTCCTCGAGCATCTCCTGGGCGAGGGCCAGCAGGGGATCGAACCCAAGGACAAGCAGTGGATCGAGCGCTGCCAGCCGCTCGCATTGGTCGCCGACACCGCTCTCCTCGCCGTCCCCAACGAGTGGGGGAAGCGCGTCCTGGAGGGCCGGCTCGCACCGCTGATCAGCGAGACCCTCAGCCGCGAGTGCGGCCGCCCGATCCGGATCGCGATCACCGTGGACGACTCGGTCGGCGACTCCGGCCCGCCCGCGCCGCAGACGCCGCAGTCCCCGCCGCCCCGCTACGACGACCAGCCGCAGCCCGAGCCGTACGAGAAGTACGAGGGCTACGGCCGGCACCGCGGGATGCCCGACGACGGGCTGCCCACCGCCCGCCCCGCCTACCCGGACTACCAGCAGCCGCAGCGGCCGGACCCGGGCGCCTGGCCGCGCACCCAGGAGGACCTCTCCTGGCAGCAGCCGCGCCTCGGCGGCTACCAGGAGCGCGCGCCGTACACCGGCCCGACCGGCCCGGAGCCGACCCGGCCGCGGTACGACGAGCCAGGCCGCGGCTACGACCGGCCGCAGCGGCCCGAGCGCGACGGGCTGCCCGACCCGCAGGGTTCCGGCCCCCGCCCCGGTCCGCGTCCGGGCGGCGGTCCCGTCCCCGGCCCCGGACCCGGCGGCGCGCACGGCGGTCCCGGCTCCGGTGCGGGCCAGGGCTCCGGCGCGCCCGGCGAGCAGCACGCGCGGCTGAACCCCCGGTACCTCTTCGACACCTTCGTCATCGGTTCCTCGAACCGCTTCGCGCACGCCGCCGCGGTCGCGGTGGCCGAGGCGCCGGCGAAGGCGTACAACCCCCTCTTCATCTACGGGGAGTCGGGGCTCGGCAAGACCCACCTGCTGCACGCCATCGGGCACTACGCGCGGAGCCTCTACCCGGGGACCCGCGTGCGGTACGTGAGCTCCGAGGAGTTCACCAACGAGTTCATCAACTCGATCCGCGACGGCAAGGGCGACGCCTTCCGCAAGCGCTACCGCGACGTGGACATCCTGCTCGTCGACGACATCCAGTTCCTCGCGAGCAAGGAGTCGACGCAGGAGGAGTTCTTCCACACCTTCAACACGCTCCACAACGCGAACAAGCAGATCGTGCTCTCCTCCGACCGGCCGCCCCGGCAGCTGGTCACCCTGGAGGACCGGCTCCGCAACCGCTTCGAGTGGGGGCTGACCACCGACGTCCAGCCTCCGGAGCTGGAGACGCGCATCGCGATCCTCCGCAAGAAGGCGGTGCAGGAGCAGCTCAACGCCCCGCCGGAGGTGCTGGAGTTCATCGCCTCCCGGATCTCGCGGAACATCCGCGAGCTGGAGGGCGCGCTGATCCGGGTGACGGCGTTCGCGAGCCTCAACCGGCAGCCGGTGGACCTCGGGCTGACCGAGGTCGTGCTCAAGGACCTGATCCCCGGCGGCGAGGACACGGCACCGGAGATCACCGCTCCCGCGATCATGGCGGCGACGGCCGACTACTTCGGCCTGACCGTGGAGGACCTCTGCGGCTCCTCCCGCAGCCGCGTCCTGGTGACGGCCCGGCAGATCGCCATGTACCTCTGCCGCGAGCTGACGGACCTGTCACTGCCGAAGATCGGCGCGCAGTTCGGCGGCCGCGACCACACGACGGTGATGCACGCGGACCGCAAGATCCGCGCCCTGATGGCGGAGCGGCGCTCCATCTACAACCAGGTCACCGAGCTCACGAACCGCATCAAGAACGGCTGAGGACTCCCCGAAGGGCGCTCCGGACACCCCGTCCGGAGCGCCCTTCGGCGTTCCCGCGGAGCCACGCACCGGAGAGCCGTGTTCGATTACTCCGTTCCGGTGGCGGGTTCTCCACAGATTGGGGGATGATCTCCCGTCCACAGGGTGGGGACTGCCAAGTTATCCGGAACGTGTCCACAGGTCAGGGTGTTGACAGATCATCACGCCAGGTCAGAGGGGTGTGGATTTGTTGGAAAACGATCTCCACAGCCTGTGGATGAATCTTCCGTCCACAGGGGGCCGGGACGGTTGTCCACCGGCCGCCCACAGGGAGAGGCAGGTTGCCCACAGCTTCTCCACACCGCTGTCCACTGTTCGGCAACAAAACGCCCCCTCTCACCGCCCCGAGTGAAAGGCGTCACACCAAGGGAGACGTTTGGGCTGTGGGGAACCCGGGGAAAGCTGGGGACAGCACTGGGGAGAACTCCCCGTGGCCTGTGTATCGGGTGTGCAGAACTTTTGGGTGTCCACAGAGACCCCCGGTTGTCCACTGGTTCCACCCACAGGCGCGGTGGATAAAAAACCGGGCCTGACCTGCGCATACGACGTTATCCACGGTTTCCACAGGCCCTACTACTACTCCCACCTAGAGTTAGCCCGGAATCCGCTTCGAAGTGGGACCTGTGCACAACTCGACGCCGGAGCTCCGACTCGCCCTCGACGCGACTTGACCGGAGAGCAGCACCGACTGTCGGCGGCGTACGTCAGACTGGTTCCCGCAGTCGACGAAGAGCCAGCAACAGCAGGAGGCGGTTCCGGTGAAGATCCGGGTGGAGCGCGATGTACTCGCGGAGGCGGTGGCCTGGGTGGCCCGCAGCCTTCCGGCCCGTCCGCCGGCGCCCGTACTCGCGGGCCTTCTCCTGAAGGCCGAGGACGGCGCCCTGAGCTTCTCGAGCTTCGACTACGAGGTCTCCGCCCGGGTGTCGGTCGAGGCCGAGGTCGAGGAGGACGGCACGGTCCTGGTTTCCGGCCGCCTGCTCGCCGACATCTGCCGCGCCCTCCCCAACCGCCCCGTGGAGATCTCCACGGACGGCGTACGGGCGACCGTGGTCTGCGGCTCCTCCCGCTTCACCCTCCACACCCTGCCCGTGGAGGAGTACCCGGCGCTGCCGGAGATGCCCACCGCGACCGGCACGGTCCCCGGTGAGGTCTTCGCCTCCGCCGCCGCCCAGGTGGCCATCGCCGCCGGCCGGGACGACACGCTGCCCGTCCTCACCGGCGTGCGCATCGAGATCGAGGGCGACACGGTCACCCTCGCCTCCACCGACCGCTACCGCTTCGCGGTCCGCGAGTTCCTGTGGAAGCCGGAGTCCCCGGACGCCTCCGCGGTCGCCCTGGTGCCCGCGAAGACCCTCCTGGACACCGCCAAGGCACTCACCAGCGGCGACACCGTCACCCTGGCGCTCTCCGGCTCCGGCAAGGGCGAGGGCCTGATCGGCTTCGAGGGCGCGGGCCGCCGCACCACCACCCGCCTGCTCGAGGGCGACCTGCCCAAGTACCGGACGCTCTTCCCCACCGAGTTCAACTCGGTCGCGGTGATCGAGACCGCGCCGTTCGTCGAGGCCGTCAAGCGCGTCGCCCTGGTCGCCGAGCGGAACACGCCGGTCCGGCTGAGCTTCGAGCAGGGCGTGCTGATCCTGGAGGCCGGTTCCAGCGACGACGCACAGGCTGTGGAGCGCGTCGACGCCCAGCTGGACGGCGACGACATCTCGATCGCCTTCAACCCGACCTTCCTCCTGGACGGCCTGAGCGCGATCGACTCCCCGGTCGCCCAGCTCTCCTTCACGACCTCCACCAAGCCGGCGCTGCTCAGCGGCAGGCCCGCCGTGGACGCCGAGGCGGACGAGGCGTACAAGTACCTGATCATGCCCGTGCGACTGAGCGGCTGAGGGTCGTCGACTGAGCGGCTGACCCCACAGGTGTGCGGCCGGGTCCGGGCGTAGGCTCGGACCCGGGTACGAACCGCACACGACGCTTAAGGAATCTCTGATGGAGCTCGGTCTCGTCGGTCTTGGCAAGATGGGCGGCAACATGCGCGAGCGCATCCGCCGCGCAGGCCACACCGTCATCGGATACGACCGCAACCCGGACCTCGCCGACGTCCACAGCCTCGAAGAGCTTGTGGGCAAGCTCAAGGGTCCGCGCGTCGTGTGGGTGATGGTCCCGGCCGGTGCCGCGACCCAGTCCACGATCGACGAGCTGGCGGAGCTGCTCTCGCCCGGCGACATCGTCGTCGACGGCGGGAACTCGCGCTGGACGGACGACGAGAAGCACGCGGAGGAGCTGGCCGCCAAGGGCATCGGCTTCGTCGACTGCGGCGTCTCCGGCGGCGTCTGGGGCCTGGAGAACGGCTACGCGCTGATGTACGGCGGCGACGCCGAGCACGTGGCCCGCGTCCAGCCGGTCTTCGACGCCCTCAAGCCCGAGGGCGAGTTCGGCTCGGTCCACGCGGGCAAGGTCGGCGCAGGCCACTTCGCGAAGATGGTCCACAACGGCATCGAGTACGCCATGATGCAGGCCTACGCCGAGGGCTGGGAGCTCCTGGAGAAGGTCGACTCCGTCACCGACGTGCGCGAGGTCTTCCGCTCCTGGCAGGAGGGCACGGTCATCCGTTCCTGGCTGCTCGACCTCGCGGTGAACGCGCTGGACGAGGACGAGCACCTGGAGCAGCTCCGCGGCTTCGCCCAGGACTCCGGCGAGGGCCGGTGGACGGTCGAGGCCGCCATCGACAACGCCGTCCCGCTGCCGGCGATCACCGCGTCGCTGTTCGCGCGGTTCGCCTCCCGCCAGGACGACTCCCCGCAGATGAAGATGATCGCCGCGCTGCGCAACCAGTTCGGCGGCCACGCGGTCGAGACGAAGAAGTAATCCACAGGCTGTGCACCCCGCGGTGCACGGCCGCCGGGGGAAGAAGGTCGGCGCCCACCATGCACGTCACGCATCTCTCGCTGGCCGACTTCCGCTCGTACGCCCGGGTCGAGGTCCCGCTCGACCCGGGCGTCACCGCGTTCGTGGGCGCGAACGGCCAGGGCAAGACCAACCTGGTCGAGGCCGTCGGCTACCTCGCCACCCTCGGCAGCCACCGCGTCGCCTCGGACGCGCCGCTCGTCCGCATGGGCGCCGAGCGGGCCGTCATCCGGGCCGCGGTCACCCAGGGCGAGCGTTCCCAGCTGGTCGAGCTGGAACTCAACCCGGGCCGCGCCAACCGCGCCCGCATCAACAGGTCCTCGCAGGTCAGGCCGCGTGACGTGCTCGGCATCGTACGCACCGTGCTCTTCGCGCCCGAGGACCTCGCCCTGGTGAAGGGCGACCCCGGCGAGCGCCGGCGCTTCCTCGACGAGCTGATCACGGCGCGCGCGCCCCGCATGGCGGGCGTGCGCTCCGACTACGAGCGCGTCCTCAAGCAGCGCAACACCCTCCTGAAGTCGGCCGCGATGGCCAGGCGCCACGGTGGCCGCGGCATGGACCTGTCCACGCTCGACGTGTGGGACCAGCACCTCGCGCGGGCCGGGGCCGAGCTCCTCGCCCAGCGCCTCGACCTCGTCCACACCCTCCAGCCGCTCGCCGACAAGGCGTACGAGCAGCTCGCACCCGGTGGCGGACCGATTCTGCTGGAGTACCGGCCCTCCGCGCCGGGCCCCGGGCACAGCCGTGAGGAGCTGTACGAACAGCTGATCGCCGCGCTCGCGGAGGTCCGCAAGCAGGAGATCGAGCGCGGCGTCACCCTCGTCGGACCGCACCGCGACGAGCTGCTGCTCAAGCTCGGCGACCTGCCCGCCAAGGGGTACGCGAGCCACGGCGAGTCCTGGTCGTACGCGCTGGCGCTCCGCCTCGCCTCGTACGACCTGCTGCGCTCCGAGGGCAACGAGCCGGTCCTCGTCCTGGACGACGTCTTCGCCGAGCTGGACGCGCGACGGCGCGAGCGGCTCGCGGAGCTGGTGGCGGACGGGGAGCAGGTCCTGGTGACGGCGGCCGTCGACGACGACGTGCCCGGCGTGCTGGCCGGGACGCGGTACGCCGTCGCCGACGGATCGGTGGAGCGCACGTGAGCGGGGTGAGCGAGATGAGCGGCATGAGCGGCACGAGTGGCGAAACTTCCCCACAGCCTGTGGACAAGGCCGCGGCCCCGGAAGCCTCGGGCGTGGACCTCGCCCGGGTCGCGCTGCGCGCCGCCAAGGAGCAGGCGAAGGCCCGGGGCGCCGCCGTCCAGCAGAAGAAGCAGGCCAGGCGCGGGGGCGGACTGCGCTCCGGCGCGCGCGCCGACGGGCGGGACCCGATGGCGCTCGGCGCCGCGATCAACCGGCTGATCACCGAGCGCGGCTGGGAGACGCCCGCGGCGGTGGGCGGCGTCATGGGGCGGTGGCCGCAGATCGTGGGCGAGGACCTGGCGAAGCACTGCGTGCCGGTCACGTTCGACGAGGAGCCGGACGCGCGGGTCCTGACCGTGCAGTGCGACTCGACGGCCTGGGCGACGCAGCTGCGGCTCCTGGCACCGCGGCTGGTGGCGCGGCTCAACGAGGACCTGGGGCACGGGACCGTGCGGATGATCAAGGTCCTGGGGCCGGGCGGGCCGCGGCGGGGGTACGGGCCGCTGCGGGCGCCGGGGTCGGTGGGGCCCGGCGACACGTACGGGTAGGACGGGGCGGTTCCCCGTCGGGGCGGTCCCGGTCCCGGGTCGCCTCAGGTCCTCGTGGTGCGGGGCCGGGCGTCGGGCGCCGTCGCGCGTGGGGTTGTGCCCACCCGTTCCGCCCCGGCGGAACGCATGCCCACAACGGTGGGGACCGAGATCCGCTCCCATGCCCACAGCAGTGGCGACCGAGATCGCCCCCCATGCCCACGCCGGGTCACCGCCCGAAGCGCTAGGTGGCCGTCAGGGGCCCCTGGAGCCCCTATCCGGATATGGGGAGTCGTCTCGCTCCCGCCCAGGGCGGCACATGAGCATTCAGGTACCGGCAAACCCCCATGAGTGTCAGAGCTACCGGTAGACTGGAAGACAATCCCGCCACCCTGCGGAACATGTCGAACGACGCAGCCGGCTCCCGTATGCCCGGAGAACGGCCTGTGCTGTGCCAGAAAGGGCGCTTCGTGGCCGATTCCGGCAACCCCAACGAGAACAAGCAGTACACCGCCAGCAACATCCAGGTCCTCGAAGGCCTGGATGCGGTGCGCAAGCGCCCTGGCATGTACATCGGCTCGACCGGTGAGCGCGGCCTGCACCACATGGTGCAGGAGGTCGTCGACAACTCGGTCGACGAGGCCCTGGCCGGGCACGCGGACACCATCGACGTCACGATCCTCGCCGACGGCGGCGTGCGCGTCGTGGACAACGGCCGCGGCATCCCCGTCGGCATCGTCGAGTCCGAGGGCAAGCCGGCCGTCGAGGTCGTGCTGACCGTGCTGCACGCGGGCGGCAAGTTCGGCGGCGGCGGCTACGCGGTCTCCGGCGGTCTGCACGGCGTCGGCGTCTCCGTCGTCAACGCGCTCTCCACCAAGGTGTCCGTGGAGATCAAGACCGACGGGTACCGCTGGACCCAGGACTACAAGATGGGCGCCCCGACCGCGCCCCTCGCCAAGCACGAGGCGACCGACGAGACCGGCACCACGGTCACGTTCTGGTCCGACCCGGACATCTTCGAGACGACCGAGTACTCCTTCGAGACGCTCTCGCGCCGCTTCCAGGAGATGGCCTTCCTCAACAAGGGCCTGACGATCACGCTCACCGACGAGCGCGACTCCGCCAAGGCCACCGTCGGCGCCGACGACCCCGACGCGGAGGCGGCCGCCGAGCCCGCCGCCCGCACGGTGAAGTACCACTACGAGGGTGGCATCGTCGACTTCGTGAAGTACCTCAACTCGCGCAAGGGCGACCTGATCCACCCGACCGTCATCGACATCGAGGCCGAGGACAAGGAGCGCCTCCTCTCGGTCGAGATCGCGATGCAGTGGAACTCGTCGTACAGCGAGGGCGTGTACTCGTTCGCGAACACGATCCACACCCACGAGGGCGGTACGCACGAGGAGGGCTTCCGCGCCGCGCTGACGACCCTCGTCAACAAGTACGCGCGCGAGAAGAAGCTGCTCCGCGAGAAGGACGAGAACCTCACCGGCGACGACATCCGCGAGGGTCTGACCTCGATCATCTCGGTCAAGATCGGCGAGCCGCAGTTCGAGGGTCAGACGAAGACCAAGCTCGGCAACACCGAGGCGAAGACCTTCGTCCAGAAGGTGGTCCACGAGCACCTCACGGACTGGTTCGACCGCAACCCGAACGAGGCCGCGGACATCATCCGCAAGGGCATCACCGCCGCCACCGCGCGCGTGGCCGCCCGCAAGGCCCGTGACCTCACCCGCCGCAAGGGCCTCCTGGAGTCCGCCTCCCTGCCGGGCAAGCTCTCCGACTGCCAGTCGAACGACCCGACGAAGTGCGAGATCTTCATCGTCGAGGGTGACTCCGCCGGCGGCTCGGCGAAGTCCGGCCGCAACCCGATGTACCAGGCCATCCTGCCGATCCGCGGCAAGATCCTGAACGTCGAGAAGGCCCGCATCGACAAGATCCTGCAGAACACCGAGGTCCAGGCGCTGATCTCGGCCTTCGGCACCGGAGTCCACGAGGACTTCGACATCGAGAAGCTCCGCTATCACAAGATCATCCTGATGGCGGACGCCGACGTCGACGGCCAGCACATCAACACCCTGCTGCTGACCTTCCTCTTCCGCTTCATGCGCCCGCTGGTCGAGGCCGGCCACGTCTACCTCTCCCGCCCGCCGCTCTACAAGATCAAGTGGGGCCGGGACGACTTCGAGTACGCCTACTCGGACCGGGAGCGCGACGCGCTCGTCGAGCTCGGCAAGCAGAACGGCAAGCGCATCAGGGAAGACTCGATCCAGCGCTTCAAGGGTCTCGGCGAGATGAACGCCGAGGAGCTGCGCGTCACCACCATGGACGTCGAGCACCGCGTCCTCGGCCAGGTCACCCTGGACGACGCCGCCCAGGCCGACGACCTGTTCTCGGTCCTGATGGGCGAGGACGTCGAGGCACGCCGCTCGTTCATCCAGCGCAACGCCAAGGACGTTCGCTTCCTCGACATCTGAGTCGGTCCCCGCTGACCGTACGAAAGGACTGACGACCAGCAATGGCCGACGAAACCACGCCGACCGGCACCACCGAAGAGCAGGACGCCGTGCTGCGGATCGAGCCCGTCGGGCTCGAGACCGAGATGCAGCGCTCGTACCTCGACTACGCGATGTCCGTCATCGTCTCCCGCGCGCTGCCCGACGTACGGGACGGCCTCAAGCCCGTCCACCGGCGCGTGCTGTACGCGATGTACGACGGCGGCTACCGGCCCGAGAAGGGCTTCTACAAGTGCGCCCGCGTCGTCGGTGACGTCATGGGTACGTACCACCCCCACGGCGACACCTCGATCTACGACGCGCTCGTCCGGCTCGCCCAGCCCTGGTCGATGCGCATGCCGCTCGTCGACTCCAACGGCAACTTCGGCTCCCCGGGCAACGACCCGGCCGCCGCCATGCGCTACACCGAGTGCAAGATGGCGCCGCTGTCGATGGAGATGGTCCGGGACATCGACGAGGAGACCGTCGACTTCCAGGACAACTACGACGGCCGCAACCAGGAGCCGACCGTCCTGCCGGCCCGGTTCCCGAACCTGCTGGTCAACGGCTCCGCCGGCATCGCCGTCGGCATGGCCACCAACATCCCGCCGCACAACCTCCGCGAGGTCGCGGACGGCGCGCAGTGGTACCTGGCCCACCCCGAGGCCTCGCACGAGGAGCTCCTCGACGCGCTCATCGAGCGCATCAAGGGCCCGGACTTCCCGACCGGCGCGCTCGTCGTCGGCCGCAAGGGCATCGAGGAGGCGTACCGCACCGGCCGCGGCTCCATCACGATGCGCGCGGTCGTCGAGGTCGAGGAGATCCAGAACCGCCAGTGCCTGGTGGTCACCGAGCTTCCGTACCAGGTCAACCCGGACAACCTCGCGCAGAAGATCGCCGACCTCGTCAAGGACGGCAAGATCGGCGGCATCGCCGACGTCCGCGACGAGACCTCGTCCCGGACGGGCCAGCGCCTGGTCATCGTGCTCAAGCGCGACGCCGTCGCCAAGGTCGTCCTCAACAACCTGTACAAGCACACCGACCTCCAGACGAACTTCGGCGCCAACATGCTGGCGCTCGTCGACGGCGTGCCGCGCACGCTCTCCCTGGACGCGTTCATCCGCCACTGGGTGACGCACCAGATCGAGGTCATCGTGCGCCGGACCCGCTTCCGGCTCCGCAAGGCCGAGGAGCGCGCCCACATCCTGCGCGGCCTGCTCAAGGCCCTCGACGCGATCGACGAGGTCATCGCCCTCATCCGGCGCAGCGACACCGTCGACGTGGCCCGTGAGGGCCTGATGGGCCTGCTCCAGATCGACGAGATCCAGGCCAACGCGATCCTGGAGATGCAGCTCCGCCGGCTCGCCGCCCTGGAGCGGCAGAAGATCATCGCCGAGCACGACGAGCTCCAGGCGAAGATCAACGAGTACAACGCGATCCTGGCCTCGCCGGAGAAGCAGCGGGCCATCGTCAGCGAGGAGCTGGCCGCCCTCGTCGAGAAGTTCGGCGACGACCGTCGCTCCAAGCTGGTGCCCTTCGACGGTGACATGTCCATCGAGGACCTCATCGCCGAGGAGGACATCGTCGTCACGATCACCCGCGGCGGCTATGTGAAGCGGACGAAGACCGAGGACTACCGCTCGCAGAAGCGCGGCGGCAAGGGCGTGCGCGGCACGAAGCTGAAGCAGGACGACATCGTCGACCACTTCTTCGTCACCACCACCCACAACTGGCTCCTCTTCTTCACCAACAAGGGACGGGTCTACCGGGCCAAGGCGTACGAGCTGCCGGACGCCGGCCGGGACGCGCGCGGCCAGCACGTGGCCAACCTGCTGGCCTTCCAGCCGGACGAGCAGATCGCCGAGATCCTGGCGATCCGCGACTACGAGGCCGCGCCGTACCTGGTGCTCGCCACCAAGGCCGGCCTGGTCAAGAAGACCGCGCTGAAGGACTACGACTCGCCGCGTTCCGGCGGCGTCATCGCCATCAACCTGCGCGAGCGGGAGGACGGCAGCGACGACGAGCTGATCGGCGCCGAGCTGGTCTCCGCCGAGGACGACCTGCTGCTCATCTCCAGGAAGGCGCAGTCGATCCGCTTCACGGCCACGGACGACGCGCTGCGTCCGATGGGACGCGCCACCTCGGGCGTCAAGGGCATGAGTTTCCGCGAGGACGACGAGCTGCTCTCGATGAATGTCGTGCGGCCCGGTACTTTCGTCTTCACCGCGACCGACGGTGGGTACGCCAAGCGCACCGCCGTCGACGAGTACCGCGTCCAGGGCCGCGGCGGCCTCGGCATCAAGGCCGCCAAGATCGTGGAGGACCGTGGATCGCTCGTGGGCGCGCTGGTGGTCGAGGAGACGGACGAGATCCTCGCCATCACGCTGTCCGGTGGTGTGATTCGTACGCGAGTCAACGAAGTCAGGGAGACCGGCCGTGACACGATGGGCGTCCAGCTGATCAACCTGGGCAAGCGCGATGCCGTCGTCGGCATCGCACGGAACGCCGAGGCGGGTGGCGAGGACGAGTACGTCGAGGGCGCGGCCGATGCCGACGCCGACGGCGTGGTCGAGTCGGTCGAGACCGAGGCAGTCGAGGGCACGGAGCCCTCGGCCGGGGAGCACGAGGAGTAAGAGCGTGAGTGGAGCCACGGGCGCCGGATCGGCGGCTGCCGGAGCTTCTGCTGCCGGAGCGAACGGCGCCCGTGGCCCCGCCACGGACTCCCAGGGGGTTGCGGTGACGGACACCCGGGGGCAGCAGCCCCCGTACGAGACGTACAACGGGCCGCTGCCCGGCGAGCGCCCCCAGGGGCAGTCGGGCGGCGGGCCCTACCACCCGCCGCAGGCGTACGGCGCGCCGGAGGGCGGTCAGACGCTCGGCGGTCAGTCGGCGGGCGCGGCGGTCCGCAGGCCGCGTACGGGGGCGCGCACGACGCCCCGTACGCGCAAGGCGCGGCTGCGGGTGGCCAAGGCCGACCCGTGGTCGGTGATGAAGGTGAGCTTCCTGCTCTCCATCGCACTGGGCATCTGCACGGTCGTGGCCGCGGCCGTGCTGTGGATGGTCATGGACGCCATGGGCGTCTTCTCGACCGTCGGCGGCACGATCAGCGAGGCGACGGGCTCGAACGAGTCCAACGGCTTCGACCTGCAGTCCTTCCTGTCGCTGCCGAGGGTGCTGATGTTCACCTCGGTGATCGCCGTGATCGACGTGGTCCTGATGACCGCCCTGGCGACGCTGGGCGCGTTCATCTACAACCTGTCGGCCGGTTTCGTGGGCGGTGTCGAGCTGACGCTGGCCGAGGACGAGTAGCGGCGCGCGGGGCCGGCCCGGGAACGGATTTTGGGACTGGCCCCCACGTGCGCTAATCTTCAGGAGTCAGCGCGCGGGACACACACCGCACAGCGCGGCGGGGCTATAGCTCAGTTGGTTAGAGCGCATCCCTGATAAGGATGAGGCCACAGGTTCAAATCCTGTTAGCCCCACAGTTCAGATCGACCCGGACGGTTCCTCCGTCCGGGTCGATCTGTTTCTACGGGGTTTGAAGCGTGGGTGCGAAGGCCGCACAGGTCACCGATCGGTATCGGTCGATGTGTAGAGTGGGCGTCAGATGTCTCCTACGTCAACGAAAGACGAGGTCGCGCGGTGAAGAAGCTTCTCCTGGTCGCACTGGCCGCCATCGGCGGGCTCCTCGTGTACCGCCAGATCCAGGCGGATCGCGCCGAGCAGGACCTGTGGACGGAGGCGACCGACTCCGTGCCCGCAGGTTCCGGTGTCTGACGCACACACACCCTGACGCCCCACTCCGTGGGTGAAGCCCCGGCCGCGCGTGAGCGCCGCCGGGGTTTTGCTGTGCGGGGGCGGTGGGGAAGGGGGTGGCTTTCCTGATCCCGCGCGTTCACCTGCGCGAATTATTTCCTTGCTTGCGCAAAGGCGAGTTCCGGGCGCGGTACGGTCGGGGCAGGATGGACCGGCGTCTCGGACGCCGTGGTGGGCGGCGGGGTGCCGGTGGGGCGCAGGGCGGGAACGGAACACGAGGAGAGACCCGTGAGGACGCAGGCGGGGAACCGGGGCGGAATCGCCCGGCGCAGCGGGATCGTCCGGGGCAGGATCGTCCGGGGCAGCGGGATCGTCCGGAGCGCCGGAGCCCTGGTCGCGGCCGCCTGCGCGGTGGGAGCCGTGGCCGGCCTGCCCGCGCAGGCCCGGGCGGCCGAGGGAACGGCGGGCGCCGAGGGCGCCGGTGCCACGCCTCCGCCGTACGCCTACGACGCCTCCGCCCAGCCGGTCCGGGGCGCCGCCTCCAGCCTGGACGCCCAGGTGCTCGCGCAGGGGACGACCTACCGCGACACGCTCCAGAAGGACGGCAGGGTCTACTACCGGATCGACCTCGACGCGAAGCGGAACGCGTACGTCTCCGTCGTCGCCGTGCCCGAGCCGGGCGGCAAGGTGGCGTACGGCGACGGCTTCAAGGTCAGCATCCAGGGCACCTCCGGGACCGAGTGCGGCTACCAGGACGTGAACTTCGGCTCCGGGGAGTACGCCCGGCCGCTCGCCGCCTACGCCCGCCGCGTCATCGATCCGGAGTCCTCCAGCTGCCAGAAGGAGGGCGCCTACTACGTGGTCGTCGAGCGCGAGAGCGCCGCGGACTCCTCGCCGGACGACTGGGGCCTGGAGCTCCGGCACGTGACGGAGCCGCTCCTGAAGAAGGCCGGGCCGACCGAGCTGCCCGAGGCCTGGCCCTCGGCCACGCCCCCGCCACCGGCCGGAGGCCAGCAGAAGCGGCAGGGCGGCGACGGATACGCCCGGGCCGTCTCGCTGAAGGAAGGCGAGTGGCGCGCGGACATCCTGCCCGGCCAGACGCTGTTCTACCGGGTGCCCGTCGACTGGGGGCAGCAGCTCTTCGCCGGCGCCGAGCTGGGCAGCAGCAGCGCGGGCGACGACCTCGTGAGCAACGCGCTCACCCTCTCCCTCGACAACCCGGCGCTCGGCTTCGTCGACATGAGCACGATGAGTTACGACGGCGAGCCCGCGGCGCTCGCCCTCGACCCGCTGCGACCGGTGGCCCACGAGAACCGCACCTCGTACGACAACGCCACCAGCGGGATGCGGTTCGCCGGCTGGTACTACCTGACGGCCACGCTCAGCCCGGAGGTCGCGAAGGAGTACGGGGCCGGGGCGGTCCCGCTGACCCTGCGGGTCAACGTCAAGGGGACGCCGAAGCCCGCCCCCGGGTACGACGGGGACGCTGGGATCTTCGCGGTGACCGACGGGGACCGGCAGGCGGCGGCGAGCGGTGCCACCGGGGCGGCGGCCGCGTCGAACGGCACCATGAAGGTCGTCGCGGCGGCCGGGCTCGGCACCGGAACGCTGCTCCTCGCGGGGCTCGGGGCGTGGACGCTCCGGGCCCGTCGGCAGGCCTGAGGCCGCGCCGGACCCGGGGCCCTGGGGCTCGCTGCGGTGCCGGTCGTCAGATCTGCGTCAGGGCCCAGAAACCGACCGCGAGGCAGGCCAGCGCGAGCAGGAGAACCGGGACCGTCACCTTCGGGGGCGGTCCCGGTCGGCGTACGGCGGGAACCTCGACGGGTCGAGCGGTGTATGGAGGAGTAGGGGCGTGACCGTGCGCGGCTGCGGGCGCGGCTGCGGCAGTGGGGGCCTGGGCGAAGGAGGGGACGGGATGCGGGGGGACCGGGTGAGCGGGGACCGGCGGGGGCAGGTGGAAGCTGCCCGTCTCGGAGGGGGCGGGTACCGGTGGCTGGGGTTGGTACGCGGGCTGGTGCTGCTGCTGTGGGGGTGCGTACGAGGGGGCGGGAAGGGGCGCCGATGCCGGTACGGGGGCCCGCGCCGGGAGCCGCGGTGCGGCCGGGGCGGCGGTGTCCGCGGGGTCCGTGGGGGTTGTGGGGCCGTGGGGGCCGAAGCCGGGCGGGAGCGGGCCGAGTTGGTCGAAGATCTCGACGGGCTCCTCGTCGGGGGCGTGCGCGGGGAGCAGCTCGACCGCCGCGCTCAGCGCCTTCCGCGCCCCCGTGGCCGACCGGAAGCGGGCCTGCGGATCGGGCTGGAGGAGGCCGGCGAGGACCTGCCACAGCGGCTCCGGGATGCCTGCGGGGGCACCGGGGGTGCCGTGCTGGCGGAAGTGCTCGATCAGGGCCTGGGAGTCGGGCCTGCGGCCCTGCAGCAGATAGAGCCCGACGAGAC
Source organism: Streptomyces sp. NPDC003327 (assembly GCF_053589515.1). NCBI lineage: Bacteria > Bacillati > Actinomycetota > Actinomycetes > Kitasatosporales > Streptomycetaceae > Streptomyces > Streptomyces sp. NPDC003327. The sequence goes on from NZ_JBSFSA010000008.1 coordinate 152,178, forward strand.
CGACGGCGAACAGGTCGGCGGTGAAGTCGGGCTCGGCGCCGAGGAGTTGTTCGGGTGCGAAATAACCGGGCGTGCCGACCACGTAGTTGGTCTCGGTGAGGCGGGGTTCGCCCTTGCGCATGGAGATGCCGAAGTCGGAGAGCCGCAGGTGCGGCCGTCCCGTCCCGGTGACCTCCATCAGGATGTTGGCCGGCTTGATGTCCCGGTGCACGACCCCCTCGGCGTGCACCGCGGCCAGGCCCGAGAGCAGCTGGTCGAGCAGGGTGCAGACGAAGCGGGGCGGCAGCGGACCGTAGTCGCCGATGACGTGGGCCAGCGAGCCTCCGGCGACCAGGTCCATCGTGAAGAGGACCTTGTCGTCGTCGGCGGCCCAGCTGGCCGGGGCGAGGACGTGCGGGTGATCGATCCGCAGCGCCTGCTCGCGGACGAAACGGAGGAGCGTGTGCGCGTCGCTCTGCAGCAGCACCTTGGCCGCCACGTAACGGCGCCGCCGGTGGTCCCAGGCGCGCCACACCGCGCCGGCCCCGCCCCGGCCGATCGGATCGACCAGCTCGTACCGACCAGCGAAGACCTCACCCATCGCGCTGCGCCCGCTCCCCGTTCCGTCGTCTCTCCGCCGGGCCGGCGGGACGCCGGCCCCACGTCAGTTCTGGTGCGACTCGTAGTGGGCGACGGCGTCCGCCGTACGGCCCGCGCCGTACACCCGGAGGAACTCTGCCAGCTCCGGGTGGGCCGGGGCGAGGGAGTCGGCGGCGTCGATGATGTCCCCCGCGGCCGCGACGGACCGCAGGAGGGACTGGATCTCCCGCACCACGCGGCGCACCGTCGGGGCGCCGGAGGCGCCGTTCGGGGTCTGCGCCGTGCCGGTGAGGACGGAGCCCCCCTGCGACTTCTTGATCTCCTCCATGCGGTCGGTCGCCTCGCCGGCGCTGACGCTGCCGTCGGCGACCTGCACGGCGAGCTCCTGGAGCGCCTGGACGCGCTGGACGACCGCGGGGTTGCCGATCTTGGCCCGCTGGCCGCTCATCAGCTGGGAGAGCATGGGCGCCGAGAGTCCGAGCACGGCCGCGAGCCTGGCCTGATTGAGCCCGAGATCGTCGATCAGCCGACGGAAGAGCGCCCCCAGCGGCTCTCCGTACCAACTGCGCTGAAGCTCTCTGGCTCTTGCCGTGGCTTCCTGCTGCGCTGCGTCCATCACTTCTCCCCATCCCTGCGGTTCGCCACTGCGAACCTTGAACAGCATCTTACGGAGCGTGGTAGTCCACCGGGAGTCCCAATCCTTTTGCCGGACATGGGGGGTGACCCGGTACGCTGTCCTCGTTCCGGGGCCTTAGCTCAGTTGGTAGAGCGCTGTCTTTGCATGGCAGATGTCAGGGGTTCGACTCCCCTAGGCTCCACTTCTCGGCACCCCTTTGATCAGCGGAGACGCTGGCCGGAGGGGTGCTTTCGCGTTTTCGTCCCGGCCGAAGTTCGTTAGGAACCTTTACTGTCTTTCGGTCCTCGGGCAGCATGGTCCGTACCTGACAACCTCATCGAGGGGTGACCCGTGACGCACCGACGTACGTTGGCGGCCCTGCTGGCCGCGCTCGCCCTGGGACTGTCCGGTCTCGGACTCCCGTCCGCGCCCGCCGAGGCGGCTCCCGTCTGGACGCTCCGCTGGTCCCCCGATCCGGCCGTCCAGGGACTCGGCGCCTTCGAGACGATCGAGGACGACCGGGCGGGCTCGCATCCCGAGGCCGCTCCGCACATCAGGGCCGTGAACGGCACCTATCGCTTTGACATGCACATGGTAGACCGGGACTCCTCCACCGACCGCCAGCGCCAGGAGGTGACCGGCAACCGCACCTCCTCGTCGAGCCACCTGGAGTGGAAACCCGGCGAGACCTGGCGGGTCACGTACTCCATGTACATCCCCGGCTCCCTGATGGCGACGACCACCTTCACCCACATCATGCAGACCAAGCAGCCCGGCACGGGCACCTCACCGATCACCGTGACCTCGCTGCGCCGCGTCAACGGCGTCCAGACCATGGAGCACAAGATCTTCGCCGGCGACATCCTGGTCGGCCGGACCAACCTGGAGCCGCTCCAGAACAAGTGGATCGACATCGAGTACGAGATCAGGATCGGTGACGGAACGGCCGGATCGGTCCGTTGGGTGGTCAAGAGCGCGGGCACCACGGTCGTCGACGCGACGAAGAGCGGTGTCGACACCTTCCTCGCCGACCGGGTCCGCCCCAAATGGGGCATCTACCGCTCCCTCGGCGACACCTCGGGCTCCCTGCGCGACACCTATCTGCTCCTGCGGAACATGCGCGCCTACCAGCTGACCGGCACCACCCCGGGCGGCGAGACCCTGCTCTCCGAGGGCAGGCCCGCCACCGCCTCCAGCGTCGAGGGCACCGGCTTCGAGCCCGGTATGGCCGTCGACGGCCGGCTCACCACCCGCTGGGCGTCCGCCGAGGGCGTCGACCCCCAGTGGCTCCGCGTGGACCTCGGCACCACCGCCGCGCTCTCCCGCGTGCGGCTCGACTGGGAGGCCGCGTACGCCACCGCGTACCGGATCCAGTCCTCCCCCGACGGGACGACCTGGACCGACCTCGCCACCGTCACGGCGGGCGACGGCGGCACGGACGAGCTGGCGGTGAGCGGCCACGCCCGGTACGTACGGATGTACGGCACCCGGCGGGGCACCCCGTACGGCTACTCGCTCCACGAGTTCAGGGTGTACGGCACACCGCAGGCCTGACCCCGTGGCGGTCCGGCGGGGTCAGGCGGCACGGCCCCGCCGGGAGAGCGCGCGTGCCAGGTCCAGGGTGCTCAGGGCGAACATCAGGACGCCCAGGGGCACGTGCAGCGACGGCAGGCGCGCGACGCCCAGGACGACCTGGAGCGACGCGAGGACGAGGAAGCCGGTGGCGTGGAGGACCGGGCGGGGGCTGCCGCCGCCCGGGCGCCAGGCCAGGACGGCGGCGAGCAGGTACAGCATCGACGCCCCGTACATCACCTTGGAGCCCGCGTCGTGCAGCAGGGCGCCGCGGGACGAGGTCAGCAGGGCTCCGGCGGTCGCCGCCTGGAAGAAGAGCGTCAGGGTCTGCAAGGCGACCGCGGTTCTCAGGAACGTGCGGCCGCGCGGTTCGACGGCCGCCGCTGCGGGCACGGCCCGCTCGACGGGGTCCGGGCCGCCGAGGGGGGCGGGGGCGGGGGACACCGTCACCGGGCCGCCGCCTCTTCGGCGACGACCGCGCCCGCGGCGGAACGGCGGACGCGCTCGGCGGCCTCCACCTGCTGCCGACGCTCGGCGCCGCCCTTGGGCCAGCTGTGCTTGCCGGGCTTCCGCGCCTCGTTCGCCAGGTGCTTGACGCTCGCCCGGCAGGCGATCTCCTTGAGCTTCGCGCCCGCCTTCCCGCTGACGTACACCCGCGTCGCGGTGTCGTCCCGGCGCCCGAGCTGGAAGACGGCGGCGCCGCGCCCGAGGCTGATGCACATGGCCGGGAACGACATGTCGACGGGCTCGGGCCGCTTCCCCTCCACGCGGGCGAGGACCGTGTCGGCGGCGTGCGCGCCGAGGCAGCCCGCGGTGTAGGCGCTCATCCGGAACGGCAGGCCGGAGGGGGCGGCGGAGTCACCGGCGGCGACGACGCGCTCGTCGTCCACGCTGGTCAGCGTCTCGTCCGTGAGCAGCCGCCCCACCGCGTCGGTGGTCAGCCCGCTGCGCGCCCCCAGGTCGGGCACGCCGAACCCGGCGCACCAGACGGTGACCGAGCTGGGCAGCTCGCGGCCGTCGGCGAGCCGTACGGCACCGCGGGACACGGCGGTCACCTTCGCGTCGGCGCCCTGCAGAACCGTCACTCCCCTCGCGGTGAGCCGGGCGACGGCCGTGCGCCGAGCCTTCGGGTGCAGATACGGGCCCAGCTCCGCGCCGCAGACCAGGGTCACCGGCCGGCCCTCCTCGGCCAGCTCGCCCGCGGTCTCGATGCCGGTCGGGCCGCCCCCGACCACCGTGACCGGAGCCGGGGTGGGCGTCTCCGCCAGGAGCGACCGCAGCTGCCGGGCCTCCTCCAGGGTGGCCATCGGGTGGGCGAACTCGGCCGCCCCGGGCACGCGGGGCGCGGCGCTGCCGCTGCCCGCCGCGTAGACCAGGTAGTCGTATGTCAGGGTGTCGCCGGAGGCGAGCACCACCGCACGGGCGGCGGTGTCGATCCGCGTCACCCGGTCCACGAGCAGCCGGACGCCGTCGGCGAGGACCTCGGCGTAGTCGACGACCGCTTCGTGGGAGCCGCCCACCACCTGGTGCAGACGCAGGCGCGGGACGAAGACCCGCCGCGCGTTGACCACGGTCACGTCCACGTCCTCGCGGCCGCGCAGCCGGTTGGCCGCCATGACTCCGGCGTACCCGCCACCGATCACGACCACCCGCGTGCTGTTGTCCGTCATGACGTCTCCTCCGTCGGCCCCTGCTCCGTTTCCAGGGGGTCGACCACAAGACACCCGCCGACGAACGACTGTGACGTGATGTGACGCAGGTCACCTCGTGACTGCCGACAGGGCGGGGATTGCCGAATTGGCCCAGGAACCCACGGGGAGAATGGACCGGGTGGGCCGGGCCACTGCGTCCTAGCGTCGTGTCCATGCCGCACACCTCCCCGCAGGGCGCCCGGGCCCCCCGCGCGCTGCTCCTCGCCCAGCTCGCCAACTCGGTCGGCGACGGCGCCTTCTACGTCTCCTCGGCGCTCTACTTCACCCGGATCGTCGGCCTCTCCGCCCCGCAGATCGGGGCCGGGCTCGCCGTCGCCTGGGCCGTCGGCTCCGTCGCGGGTGTGCCGCTCGGGCACCTCGCCGACCGGCGCGGGCCGCGCGGCACGGCCGTCCTCCTCGCCCTCGCCACCGCGGCGGCCGTCGGCGCCTTCCTCTTCCTGCGCTCCTTCGTGCCCTTCCTCTGCGCCGCGATCCTCTACGCCACCGCGCAGAGCGGTCTCGCCGCCGCCCGGCAGGCGCTCCTCGCCGGACTCGTGACCCCCGAGGCGCGGACCGCGGTCCTCGCCCGCCTCCAGGCCACCCTGAACGCCGGGCTCGCCGTCGGCGCCGCCCTCGGCGGACTCGCGCTGAACGCCGGCACCCGCACCGCGTACCTCGCCGTCTTCGCGCTGGACGCCGCCGGGTTCCTGCTCTGCGCGCTCGTCCTCGGACGGCTCCCCGCGGTGGCCCCGGCGCCCGCCGCCCCGGACGGCGGGCCGCGCCTCGCGGTCCTGCGCGACCGGCCGTACGCCCTGCTCACCCTGCTCAACGCCCTGATGCTGCTGCGGCTGCCGCTCCTCAGCCTCGCCCTCCCGCTGTGGATCGTGGAGCGGACGGCCGCGCCCGGCTGGACCGTCTCGGCTCTGTTCGTCCTCAACACCGGCGTCGTGACGCTCCTTCAGGTGCGGGCGGCCCGCTCCGTCACCGGCCTGGCCTCCGCCACGCGCGCGGTGCGCCGGGCGGGGACCGTCATGTTCGCCTCGTGCGCGTTCTTCGCCCTCTCCGCGCTCCCCGGCCTCGGCACCGTCGCCGCACTCGCCGTTCTCGCCCTCGGCGCGCTCCTCCAGGTCGCCGCCGAGATGAAGCACTCCGCGGGCTCGTGGCAGCTCGGCTTCGCGCTCGCACCCCCCGAGCGGATCGGGCAGTACCAGGGCTTCTACGGAACCGGGATCCCCGTCGCCCGCACGCTGGGGCCGCTGCTCGTGACCACCCTGCTCATCGGCTGGGGTACGCCCGGCTGGCTGCTGCTCGGCGGGGTCTTCCTGCTGGCGGGGGCGGCGACGGGGCCGACCGCGCGGTGGGCCGAGCGGCACGGGGCGGTGGCCGCGGACACGGCCGCGGACATGGCGGCGGGACAGGGCCCGGTGGGTGCCCGCTGACCCGTACGGGTGGTGTTCATCGGAAGAACTGCGCGGTGACGGCGTCGCTCCGCCGGATCGGGGCGCGCGTACACATCATGAGAAAGGTATGTAAAGCGCGCAACCTGAAGTGAACCATTCGAGAACGTCACGAAAGTGAGGGGTCATGGCCACCGCCAAGGTCAAGCAGTTCTGGACCGCCTTCGTCTCCGTCCTCTTCGCCCTGCTCGCCGCCGTCGGCCTGGCGGGCACCGCCGCCGCGGCGCAGCAGCCCGCCGTCCAGCAGCCCGAGGAGCCGACCGCCCCCACCGCCGCCACCGCCGCTGGGGAGCGCGCCCTCGTCTCCGTACCGGCACAGCGGGCGCATCGGTGGGCCCTGGCCGGGGACCGCGCCCTGCCGCCGACCATCAAGCAGCGCATCGGCGCCGAGGCGCACGGCTCCTCGCCCTCGGTACGGCACCTGCCCTCGGCCGTCCCCGCGGACAGTGACCCCGCGGCGCTGACGGAGTCGGCGCTCGCCGCCACGGCGTAGGGCGCGGGGAGTCGCAGCACGCGCAACTCCCCGCAGCACCCTCCAACCCATCCGTAGCACCGCCGTACGAGAGCGGCACCAGCACCACCCGCGGTACGTGCGGGACCCGGTACGAACCGGTAGTGAGCCGGCGGTCAGCGACGCTCGTCGCGGTCCCTGGTCTCGGCCTCGGCGGCCTCGGCGGCCTCGGCTGCTTCCGCGGCCTCGGCTTCGGCCTGCTTGGCCTCCACCTCGGCATCGAGGGACGCTCCACTGCCGTCGACGGACGACAGGACGGACCCCTCGTCCACCTCGGTGGGAGCGGGCGGCTCGACCAGCCAGTCGGGATTGGCCTGCTTGTCCCACCACTTCCAGGCGGCGAACGCGCCGCCGACCAGTACGCCCAGGACCGCGAGGCCCTTGGCGAGGCGTCCGGCCCTGGCCCGACGCTCGTGCTTCCTCACGATCTTCTGAATTTCCCTCGGCGTCACCTGACCGCGGAGCGCGGCCCAGGCGGCAGTCGAGCGCGACCCGGCCTCCTCGAGAACGGGACCGGTCGCGGCGACCGCGTGCTCGACGCGCGGAACGGTGTAATCGGCCGCCTGGCGGGCGGCCACGCGGGTCCGGGCCGCAGCGCGATGCGCGGCCGCGTCGACCCGCGGCGGCACATGGGGTGCGACGTACGCGGCGTACTGCACACGCGCCTGCTTACGGGCCTTCCGAGCGGCGGTCGACACGTGGGGCGCGAGACGCGCCCGCGCCTCCTGCGCGTAGTGCGCGGCCTGGTCCTTCGCCGTCTCCGCGTACGGAGCCACCACTTCCGCGGCGTGCAGGACGCTCTCCTTCGCCGAATCCGTCGCGGCGCGCACGCTGTCCATGCGGGTCACGGGTTCCTCCTCCTCGGGGGCTCGGGGGCGGTGTCGGTTTTTCACCTATCCATCCTTTTCGAAATCATGCGCCTCCGAACGCGGTCCGGCATGCGGGGCTGGCATCCGGGGCATGCGAGGATCGGACACGCCAGAGACGGATGGACGCATGTGGCGTGACGCGGCGTGACACGACGTGAGGTGCCGCGGCGCGACCGGGAGGGAAGACGGACCGTGGCCGAGCAGCCTTACGCGATCCTCAAGACGACCATGGGCGACATCGAGGTGCGGCTGCTGCCGTTCCACGCCCCTAAGACGGTCCGCAACTTCGTCGACCTCGCCACGGGCGGGCGCGAATGGACCCACCCCGCCACCGGCAAGGTCTCCACCGACCCGCTGTACGACGGCACGGTCTTCCACCGGGTCATCAAGGGCTTCATGATCCAGGGTGGCGACCCGCTGGGGAACGGCACCGGCGGCCCCGGCTACGAGTTCGCCGACGAGTTCCACCCGGAGCTCTTCTTCGACCGGCCCTACCTGCTCGCGATGGCCAACGCGGGTCCGGGGACGAACGGTTCGCAGTTCTTCCTCACGGTCGGCCCCGCGACCTGGCTCAACCGCAAGCACACCATCTTCGGCGAGGTCGCGAACGCGGCGGGCCGGGCGGTCGTCGACGCGATCGCGGCCACCGCGACGGACCCGAGCTCCGAGCGCCCCCTGCAGGACGTGGTCCTCGAGTCCGTGGTGATCGAGAAGCGCTGACGCGGAAGGGACGGACCCACCCCATGGACCCGCAGGCCCCGAAGGTCCCGCAGTCCGGCCTCCCGCACTGCTACCGCCATCCGGGGACCGAGACCGGCATTCGCTGCACCCGCTGCGAGAAGCCGATCTGCCCCGCGTGCATGATCTCCGCCTCCGTCGGCTTCCAGTGCCCGGACTGCGTCCGGGACGGCTCGGGGACGGGCCACGCCGCCGACGCCAACCAGCCGCGGACCCTCGCGGGCGGCAAGGTCGCGGCCGACGACCGCCTCGTCACCAAGGTCCTCATCGGGATCTGCCTCGCGGTCTACCTCGCCGTCCTGGTGGCCGGTGACCGGTTCGTCGACGAGCTCGTGCTCATCGGCTACGCCTTCAACCCGCTGCTCGGCGAGGTCGTCGGCGTCGCGGACGGCGAGTGGTACCGGCTGCTCACTGCCACCGTCCTCCACCAGGAGGTCTGGCACATCCTCTTCAACGTGCTGGGCCTGTGGGTGATCGGCGGGATCGTCGAGCCCGAACTCGGGCGGATCCGGTACGCGCTGCTCTGTCTGCTGTCCGGACTGTCCGGCTCCGCGCTCGCCTATCTCGTCGCGGCGCCGAACCAGCCCTCCCTCGGGGCGTCCGGAATCGTCTACGGCCTGATCGGCGCCTGGGTGGTCCTGGCCCGCAGGCGGCGCCACGACATGCGGCCGGTGGTCCTCTTCGTGGCCCTGTCGCTGCTGATGACGTTCACCCGTCCGGGGATCTCCTGGGAGGCGCACGTCGGCGGTCTGGTGGCCGGCGCGCTCGTGACGTACGTGCTCGTGCACGCACCCCGGGCCCGTCGGGAGCTCCTGCAGTACGGGGCGTGTGGGCTGGTGCTCCTCGTCGACCTGGGGATCGTGCTCGGCCGGACGATGTCGCTCACCTGAGCGCCCAGGGCTGTGGAAGAGCCCCGGGATCGAGCTTTCCCCAGAGTTATCCACAGTGCGTGGCGGACACGGGCCACGTGCGGGGACATGACGGCGCCCCTCGCCTCTGACCTGGTCTTTTACCAGGGAGGTGAGGGGCGGATCGCCTGTGGAGCGGAAAGGGCGGCGATCATACCGGCGTCAACCCGGTGCGAGTTATCCACAGATCTTCGTAAGTTATCCAGTGCTGTGCACAACGCTGTGGATAAGTTCAGGGGTGAGCTTGACGAGAGCCCCGCGGGACCGCTACGGCGCCCCGGCCGCCCACCCCTGCCTCAGGTCACTTCCACTGCGTGGAGACGCCGAAGCCCGCCGCGATGAAGCCGAAACCGACCACGATGTTCCAGTTGCGGATCGACTCGATCGGCAGCGAACCGTCGGTGACGTAGAAGACCACGATCCACACCAGCCCGATGGCGAACAGCGCCAGCATCACGGGCGCCACCCAGCTGCGGTTCGTCAGCTTGATCGTGGCGGCCTGCTTCGCCGGCGGCGGCGTGAAGTCGGCCTTCTTGCGGATACGTGACTTCGGCACGAGGGACTCTCCTGTCGATGCGCTGCGTGACCGCGCAGGGAACTGTGGCTTGCGCCGGGATGTGACGCGGGAGGACGACGGCGTCCCCCGGGCGTCCGTTAGCGTAGTGGTTCCGCGGCACCGAAGGGGATCAGGGTACGTTGAGCAATTCCGCCGACACTCCCGCCGGGCCGGGCCGCACCTCACGGTGGCGCCCCGTCCGGGTGCTCACCCTTGCCGTCTTCGCCCTGGCCGGACTGATCTTCGTCACCAGCTTCAACACCGCCAAGGGCACCAACCTCCGCACCGACGCCTCCCTCCTCAGGCTCTCCGACCTCATCGAGGAACGCAGCCACAAGAACGCCGGCCTCGACGAGTCCACCGCCGTCCTGCGCTCCCAGGTCGACTCCCTCGCCGCCCGCGACGACGGATCCACCCGCGAGGAGGACGCCCGGCTCGCCGCCCTCGAAGCCGCCGCCGGCACCACCGAGGTCTCCGGCAGCGGCCTCACCGTCACCCTCAACGACGCCCCGCCGGACGCCCACGCCGCCCCCGGCTACCCCGAGCCGCACGCCAACGACCTGGTCATCCACCAGCAGGACCTCCAGGCGGTCGTCAACGCCCTGTGGCAGGGCGGCGCCGAGGGCATCCGCGTCATGGACCAGCGGCTGATCTCCACCAGCGCCGTCCGCTGCGTCGGCAACACCCTGATCCTCCAGGGCCGCGTCTACTCGCCCCCGTACAAGATCACGGCCGTCGGTGACCGCGGAAGGCTGAGCAGGGCCCTCACCGACTCCCCGGCGATCCAGAACTACCTGCTGTACGTGAAGGCCTACGGACTCGGCTGGAAGGTCGACGAGCACCGGGCGGTGACCCTGCCCGGCTACTCCGGCGCGGTGGACCTCCACCACGCGCAGCCGGTGCCTGTCAGCTGAGCGCCCCGCCGGATCCGCCCGGCCGTGACCGGTTGTCCACAGGCTTCGGACAGCTGACCCCCCACGGCCCCGGCGCCCCGTACTCTGGTCCCCGTAACGAACGGAAGGGGCGGTGGACGGCATGTACGGCTGGATCTGGCGGCATCTGCCGGGCAACGCGTGGGTACGGGCACTGATCTCGCTCGTCCTGGTCCTCGCGGTCGTCTACGTCCTCTTCCAGTACGTGTTCCCCTGGGCGGAGCCTCTGCTTCCGTTCAACGATGTGACGGTGGACGGCCAGTGAGCGCGCGAATTCTCGTCGTCGACAACTACGACAGCTTCGTCTTCAACCTCGTTCAGTACCTCTACCAGCTCGGCGCCGAGTGCGAAGTGCTCCGCAACGACGAGGTGGAGCTCTCCCACGCCCAGGACGGCTTCGACGGCGTGCTGCTCTCGCCCGGCCCCGGCGCGCCCGAGCAGGCCGGCGTCTGCATCGACATGGTGCGCCACTGCGCCGCCACCGGCGTGCCCGTCTTCGGCGTCTGCCTCGGCATGCAGTCGATGGCCGTGGCGTACGGCGGCGTCGTCGACCGCGCCCCCGAGCTGCTGCACGGCAAGACCTCCCCCGTCATCCACGAGGGCAAGGGCGTCTTCGCCGGACTGCCCTCGCCGTTCACCGCCACCCGCTACCACTCGCTGGCCGCCGAGCCCGCCGCCCTGCCGGCCGAGCTGGAGGTCACCGCGCGGACCGAGGACGGCATCATCATGGGGCTGCGCCACCGCGAACTCCCGGTGGAAGGCGTGCAGTTCCATCCCGAGTCGGTCCTCACCGAGCACGGGCACCTGATGCTCGCCAACTGGCTGGAGCAGTGCGGCGACAAGGGGGCGGTCGGCCGGTCGGCGGGGCTCGCGCCGGTGGTGGGCAAGGCCGTCGCGTGACGACGGGGTCGCCGTGGTTCCGGGCGACTGACACGCCGGAGCCGGAGCCGATACCCGGGGACCCTTACGGGCAGCAGCCGTCCCCGCGGCAGGGACACCCCCAGGCGTACGAGCAGGGGCAGCCCCAGCCGTACGAGTCCCAGCCGTACGAGCAGGGGTACCAGCAGCCGTCCTACGAGCAGGGGTACCAGCAGCCCCAGGCGTACGGAGAGCCGCCGTACGGGCAGCCCCAACCCGCCCCCTACGAGGCCGACCCCTACGGGACGCCGTACGAGACGCCCTACGAGGCCCCGTACGAGCCTCCCTACGCGCCGCAGGAGCCCGCCGAACCCCCGCAGGCCCCCCGGGCCCCGGACGACGCGACGAGGCCCATGCCGGCCGTGGAGCCCCTCCCCGGCCCCGGGCGGGCCGAGCGCCGCCGCGCCGCCGCCAAGGGCGGCCGGGGCAAGGGCCGGGGAACCGCCCCCGCCGGGGCCCCCGCCGGGGCCTCCGCCGGGGCTTCCGCCGGGCGCACGGGCCCGGACAGCCCCGCGCGCCCGCTCTCCCGCGTCGAGGCCCGCGCCGCCGCCCGCGCCTCCAAGGACAGCGTCGGCGTCGTCGCCAGCCGCGCCGTCGGCGAACTCTTCATCACCCTCGGCGTCGTCATGCTCCTCTTCGTCACCTACCAGCTGTGGTGGACGAACGTCCTCGCGGGACAGGAGACCGACCAGGCCAAGGAGCGCATCGAGGACACCTGGGCGAAGGGCGGCAGCAAGCCCGAGGCCTTCGAACCCGGCGAGGGCTTCGCCATCATGCACATCCCCAAGCTCGACGTCGTCGTCCCCATCGCCGAGGGCATCAGCAAGCCCAAGGTCCTCGACAAGGGCATGGTCGGCCACTACGCCGAAGGCACCCTCAAGACGGCCATGCCCTCCGACAAGCAGGGCAACTTCGCCGTCGCCGGCCACCGCAACACCCACGGCGAGCCTTTCCGGTACATCAACCGGCTGGAACCCGGCGACCCGATCGTCGTCGAGACCCAGGACGCGTACTACACGTACGAGATGGCCAGCATCCTGCCGCAGACCGCCCCTTCGAACGTCGCGGTGATCGACCCCGTCCCGAAGGGCTCGGGCTTCACCGGACCCGGCCGGTACATCACGCTGACCACCTGCACCCCCGAGTTCACCAGCACCTACCGGATGATCGTGTGGGGCAAGATGGTCGAGGAACGCCCGCGCAGCAAGGGAAAACCGGACGCGCTCGTAGGCTGATTCCCCACACCTTCGAACGGGACGACGGGACGACCTAGTGGGACGTGCGCGCAACCGGATCGCCGGGATCATCAGTGTCTTCGGCGAACTCCTCATCACAGCCGGCCTGGTGCTCGGGCTGTTCGTCGTCTACTCGCTCTGGTGGACCAACGTCCTCGCCGACCGCGCGGCCGACCAGGACGGCGCCCAGGTCCGCGACGGCTGGGCCGACGACGCCCCGGGCGCGCTCGACACCAGGGACGGCATCGGCTTCCTGCACGTCCCCGCCCTGGGCAACGGCGACATACTGGTGAAGCGGGGCACCACCAGCGCCGTCCTCAACAACGGCGTCGCCGGCTACTACACCGAGCCGATCAAGTCCGCGCTCCCGCAGGACAAGCAGGGCAACTTCACGCTCGCCGCGCACCGGGACGGACACGGCGCCAAGTTCCACAACATCCACAAGCTCAGGACCGGTGACCCGATCGTCTTCGAGTCCAAGGACACCTGGTACGTCTACAAGGTCTACAACAGCCTGCCGGAGACCACGAAGTACAACGTCGACGTCCTCCAGCCCGTCCCGAAGGAGTCCGGCAGGACGAAGCCGGGCCGGTACATCACGCTGACGACCTGCACCCCCATGTACACCTCGGACTACCGCTACATCGTCTGGGGCGAGCTGGTGCGCACGGAGAAGGTCGACCGCGACCGCACGCCCCCGGCCGAACTCCGCTGACCCCGGCCGGCGCCGCCGAACGGCAAGAGCCCCGGCATCCGCTGTGGATGCCGGGGCTCCTCGCTGCTCGACGCCGGTCAGGCCCTTCAGCCGAAGAAGCCGCCGCCGTCGTTGTCGCCGTTGTTGTCGCCGCCGCCGTTGCCGCCGTTGCCCATGCCGCCGACGGTGAGGACGGTGATCTGCTGACCGGGGTTGACCATCGTCCCCTCGGACGGGTTCGTTCCCACGACCAGGGCGTCCTCCTTGTCGGAGCCCTCCTGCACGACCTGGAGGTTCAGGGCCTCCAGCTGCGCCTTGACGTCCTTGAACGGCCGGCCGGCCAGCCCGCCCGGCACCTGCACCTGGGTCTGCTGCGGGCCCTTCGAGACCTTCAGCTTCACCTCGGTGCCCTTGGCCGCCGGCGAGTTGCCCTCCGGCGTCTGGCCGACGACCTGGTCCTTGGGCTGGTCGGAGTCGACGTACTCGACGCTCACGACGAACTCGAGCGTCTCCAGCTGCTGCTTCGCCGAGTCCAGCGGGTTGCCGACGACCGGCGGGACGGTGGTCTGCTTCTCCTTGGCGACCGTGATCGTCACCTCGGAGTTCTGCTCGGCCTTGGTGCCACCGGCGGGGTTCTGCCGCAGGACGGTGCCCGGGTCCTCGTCGGACTCCTCCTGCTCGACCTTGACCTTGAAGCCCTTGTCCTTCAGCGTCTGCTCGGCGCGCTCCTGGGACTGCTCCATGACGTCCGGCACGTCGGCGAGCGGGGCGCCCTCGGACACGTACACCTGCACGGTGCCGTTGGCGTCCATCTTCGCGACGCCGTCGTACTCCGGGGTCTGGCGGCAGATGGCTCCCGTGGGCTGGTCGCAGCGCTCGGTGCCCGCCTTCTGCACCTTCACGCCGACGTTCAGGGCCAGCTTCTCGGCCTGCTCGAACTTCTCGCCGACCAGACGCGGGACCGTGACCTGCTGCGGGCCGTCGTCGGTGTCGACCAGCGCGCGGCCGATCAGGATGGCGCCGACCAGCACCAGGATGCCCGCGAGCGCCAGCAGGATCGTCGAGGTGTTCGACTTCTTCTGGCCACCGCGGCGGCGGTCCGGGCGGTCGTCGTAGCCGTAGCTGCCGTCGTCCGCGTTGATCGGGGGCAGCATCGACGTCTGGCCTGCCGGGTCGGCCTGGCGCAGCGCCGTCGTCGGCTGGTCCTCCGGCGGATAGCCGCCGTAACCCCCGCCGTACGCGGGCGCGCCCGCCATGCCCATCCCCATGCCCATCGCGGCGGCCGCGGCGACCGGCTGGCCGTCGAGGCAGGCCTCGATGTCCGCACGCATCTCGTCCGCGGACTGGTAGCGGTAGTCGGGGTCCTTGACCAGCGCCTTCAGGACGATGGCGTCCATCGGAGGCGTGATCTCGGGGTCGAAGTTGCTCGGCGGCTGCGGCTCCTCGCGGACGTGCTGGTACGCGACCGCGACCGGGGAGTCGCCAATGAACGGGGGCCGGACGGTGAGGAGCTCGTAGAGCAGGCAGCCGGTGGAGTAGAGGTCGGACCTGGCGTCGACCTGCTCGCCCTTGGCCTGCTCGGGGGAGAGGTACTGGGCGGTGCCGATCACCGCGGCGGTCTGCGTCATGGTCATGCCCGCGTCGCCCATGGCGCGCGCGATGCCGAAGTCCATGACCTTGACCTGTCCGGTGCGCGTCAGCATGACGTTCGCGGGCTTGATGTCGCGGTGGACGATGCCGGCGCGGTGCGAGTACTCCAGCGCCTGGAGGATGCCGACCGTCATTTCGAGGGTGCGCTCGGGCAGCAGCTTGCGGCCGGAGTGCAGCAGCTCACGCAGGGTCGACCCGTCGACGTACTCCATCACGATGTACGGGATGGAGACCCCGTCGACGTAGTCCTCGCCGGTGTCGTAGACCGCGACGATCGCCGGATGGTTCAGCGAGGCGGCGGACTGTGCCTCTCGGCGGAACCGGGCCTGGAAGGACGGGTCACGGGCCAGGTCGGCCCGCAGCGTCTTCACGGCGACGGTGCGGCCGAGCCGGGTGTCCTGGCCGAGGTACACCTCGGCCATGCCACCACGGCCGAGCACCGAGCCCAGCTCGTACCGGCCGCCGAGGCGACGCGGCTCTTCCATAGCTAATCCAGCCCTCTCCGTCTGTCCCGACCGCACCCTGGGGTGGTCCGGCGGTGTGTGCTGTTCGCGCATACGCTACCGGCCCCGGAAAGTCGTTCAGCCCGGGAGCGGTAGCTGATACCTGACCGGTACCTGATCCTGACCGGTGGCTGATACGGGTGGCCGCGTCAGCCCTGGTTCTTGAGGACCGCCCGCATGACGGCCTTGGCGATGGGGGCGGCCAGGCCGCCACCGCTGATGTCCCCACGGCCGACGCCGGCGGCGTCCTCGACGATCACGGCGACCGCGACCGGGGAGCCCTCGGCGGTCTTCGCGTAGGAGATGAACCACGCGTAGGGACGCTTGGCGTTCTTCTCGCCGTGCTGGGCCGTGCCCGTCTTGCCGCCGACCTTGACGCCGTCCATGTTCAGGTCGGCGTTGCCGCCGGTGCCCTGCGTGACGACGTTCTCCATCATCTGCTGGAGCTTCTGGGCGTTCTCCTGCGAGAGCGGCCGGCTCATCTCCTCCGGCTCGTTCTGCTTGATGACGTCGAGGTTCGGCGCGCGCAGCTGGTCGATCATGTAGGGCTTCATCAGCTTGCCGTCGTTGGCGATCGCCGCCGTGACCATCGCCATCTGGAGCGGGGTCGCCGCGGTGTTGAACTGGCCGATCGAGGACAGCGCGTTGCCGCCGCGGTCCGCCTTCTTGTCGTAGACGGAGGCGGAGGAGCGGACCGGGACGAACTGCTCGGCGTTGAAGCCGAACTTCTCGGCGGTCTCGGCCATCTTGTCGCGGCCGATGTCGTCGCCGAGCTTGGCGAAGACCGAGTTGCAGGAGATCTCCAGCGCCCGGTTCAGGGTGGCGTTCGCACAGCCCTCGTGCTGGTTGACCATCTCCTTGGTGGAGAGCGGGATCTTCCAGCCGTCGGGGGTCTCGGTCGGTTTGTTGATGTCGGTGACCTTGCCGCTCTCCAGGGCGGCGGCGGCGGTGACGACCTTGAAGACGGAACCGGGCGGGTAGATCTCGCGGATCGCACGGTTCAGCTTCGGCTTCGCCTTGGACTCCTCCAGGGCGACCCAGGCCTTCTCGTCCTTGCCGGAGTAGCCGGCGAAGGAGGACGGGTCGTACGAGGGGGTCGACGCGAGCGCCAGGATCTTGCCGGTCTTCGGCTCGATGGCGACGACGGCGCCCGTCTTGCTGCCGAGGCCCTCGAACGCGGCCTTCTGCGCGGCGCCGCTGAGGGTGGTGACGACGTCGCCGCCCTTCTTCTCCTCGCCCGTGAACATGGCGAGGGTGCGGTCGAAGAAGAGCCGGTCGTCGTTGCCGGTGAGGATGCCGTCCTCGATCTTCTCGATCTGGTTGGCATCGTAGGCCTGCGAGGCGTATCCGGTGACCGGCGCCCACATCGGGCCGTCCACGTAGGTCCGCTTGTACTTGTAGTACGGGTCCTTGGAGTCGACGGAGCCGGTGATCGGCTTGCCGTCCACGATGATGTTGCCGCGGACGTTGGCGTACCGCTCGATCTGCACCCGCTTGTTCGACGCGTGCGTGTTCAGCTCGTCGGCGCGCACGTACTGCAGCCAGTTGTCGCGCAGGAGCAGGGCGAGGACGAGCAGGCCGCAGAAGATCGCGACCCGGCGCAGCGGCTTGTTCACGGACGGACCACCTGGGTCATCTCGGAGTCGGGGGACGGGGCGGGCGCGGGCGCCGGGCGGCGCGCGGTGTCGCTGATCCGGATCAGGATGCCGATGAGGGCCCAGTTGGCGATCACCGAGGAACCGCCGTACGCGAGGAACGGCATCGTCATGCCGGTGAGCGGGATCAGGCCCATCACACCGCCGGCGACGACGAAGATCTGGAGCGCAAAGGCGCCGGAGAGGCCCATCGCGAGGAGCTTGCCGAAGGGGTCACGGGCGGCGAGCGCCGTGCGGACGCCGCGCTCGATGATCAGCCCGTAGAACAGCAGGAAGACCATGACGCCGGTGAGGCCCAGCTCCTCGCCGACGGTGGCGAAGATGAAGTCGGAGTTGGCGGCGAAGCCGATGAGGTCGGAGTTGCCCTGCCCGAGGCCGGTGCCGAGGATGCCGCCGGAGCCGAAGGACATCAGGACTTCGGTCATCTGGTCGCACGCGGGGATCTTCTCGGCGCAGCTGAACGGGTCGGCCCAGGCGTCCACGCGGTCCTTGACGTGTCCGGCGAAGGAGGCGACGCCGACGGCACCCGCCACCGACATGAGCAGACCCATGACGATCCAGCTGGTCCGCTCCGTCGCCACGTACAGCATGATCACGAACATGCCGAAGAACAGCAGCGACGTACCGAGGTCGTTCTCGAAGATCAGGATGAGGAGGCTGACCGCCCAGATCGTCAGGATCGGGCCCAGGTCTCGGCCGCGCGGCAGGTAGAGCCCCATGAAGCGGCGGCTGGCCAGGGCCAGGGCGTCCCGCTTCACCATCAGGTAGCCGGAGAAGAAGATGGCGAGCACGATCTTCGCGAACTCACCCGGCTGGATGGAGAATCCACCGACGTTGATCCAGATCTTGGCGCCGTAGACGGCGGAGCCGAGGCCCGGCACCAGGGGCAGCAGCAGGAGAACCAGCGCCGCGACCATGGAGATGTACGTGTAGCGCTGAAGGACCCGGTGGTCCTTCAGGAGCAGCAGCATGCCCACGAACATGGCGATGCCGATCGCCGAGTACATCATCTGCTTCGGCGCGTCCGGGCTGAAGCTGTCGTACAGCCGCATCGAGGTCGCGATCAGCCGCGGCGACTGGTCGAGGCGCCAGATCAGCACCAGGCCCATGCCGTTCAGCAGCGTGGCCAGCGGCAGCAGCAGCGGGTCCGCGTACGGCGCCCACTTGCGCACCACGAGGTGGGCGACGCCCGCGAGGAGAGCCAGGCCGAGGCCGTACCCGAGCATGCCGGACGGGACCTTGCCGTCGATCGCCAGGCCCACGTTGAGGTACGCGAACACCGGAATGGCGACGGCGAACCCGAGCAGCGCCAGCTCGGTGTTGCGGCGGCTCGGCGCCTCGATCGCGCCGATCGTGGTCGTGTTGGTGACAACGCTCATGGTGGTGAAAGGCCCCCCTACGGGTGCTTACTGCTTGCCGCAGTTCGAGGCCAGCTTCTGCTCCTCCGCGGTGAGGGTGGGACCCGGGGACGGAGCGGCTGTGGTGGGCTTGGAATCGGGGGTGGTGGTCCCCGTGGCCGGCGGCTTGCTCGCCTGGTCGGCCGCCTTCTCGGCGGCCTCGCGGCGCTGTTCGGCCTTCTTGCAGGCGGAGGCCTGGCGCGCCAGCTCGGCGATCTTCGTCTCGGCCTTGCCGAGGCTGCCGCCCGCGATCGTGTCCTCGACCTGCTTCCGCTGGTAGGCGGGCAGGTACTTGAGTTCGATCTCGGGGTGGTCCTTCTCGACCTCCGACAGCGAGACCCAGGCCAGGTTCTGGCTGATGCCCCGGTACAGCGCCACGTGCTGGTCCTTGGACCCCACGTAGTACTGCGTCTGCGTCCAGCGCCAGCCGCCGTAGAGCGCGCCGCCGACGACGGACAGGGCGAGGACGAGGAAGAAGGAGCGCTTGAGCCACTTCCGGCCGGTGCGCGGCTTCTCGAAGTCGTCGTCCGTGTACGACTCGAAGGAGCCCTGCGGGGGCATGCCGCCGTAGCCGTGGTCGTCGCCGCTGCCGGGCGGGCCGAAGCCGCCCGCGGGCGGCTGCTGGTGCGGGGCGGGCCGGCCGAGGCCGGAGGCGCGGCCGGCCGGGGTCTGCATGGCCCCGCCGTCGTTCAGCTGCGCCTGGTTCTCGGCGACGGCGCCGACGATGACGGGGGTGTCGCTGAGGTGGCCCGCGAGGGTGTCGCCGCCGTCGACGTCGAGGACGTCGGCGACGATCACCGTGATGTTGTCGGGGCCGCCGCCGCGCAGCGCGAGCTGGATCAGCTCCTGCACGGTCTCCTGGGGGCCCTGGTAGCTGGCGAGGGTGTCCTCGAGGGTCTGGTGCGAGACCACCCCGGACAGGCCGTCGGAGCAGATCAGGTAGCGGTCGCCGGCGCGGACCTCGCGGATGGAGAGGTCGGGTTCCACGTGGTCGCCGCTGCCGAGCGCACGCATCAGGAGCGAGCGCTGCGGGTGGGTGGTGGCCTCTTCCTCGGTGATCCGGCCCTCGTCGACGAGCCGCTGGACCCAGGTGTGGTCCTGCGTGATCTGCGTCAGGACGCCGTCGCGGAGGAGGTACGCGCGGGAGTCGCCCACGTGGACGAGGCCGAGGCGCTGTCCGGTCCACAGCAGGGCGGTGAGCGTGGTGCCCATGCCCTCCAGCTGCGGGTCCTCCTCGACCATCATCCGCAGCTGGTCGTTGGCGCGCTGCACCGCCGTACCGAGCGAGGTGAGGATGTCGGAGCCGGGGATGTCGTCGTCGAGCGTGACGAGGGTGGAGATCACCTCGGAGGAGGCGACCTCGCCGGCGGCCTGGCCGCCCATGCCGTCGGCGATCGCGAGGAGGCGGGGACCGGCGTAGCCGGAGTCCTCGTTGCCCTCGCGGATCATGCCCTTGTGCGAGCCCGCGGCGAAACGCAGGGACAGAGTCATGCGCACCTGCCCTGTCGCCGCTGCATCGGGGTACAGCCGGTCTCGACCCACACTGCCCACCCTCCGGTCGCTCCGGTCAGCTCGCTCATTGTCGTACTACTTCCGCAGCTCGATGACGGTCTTGCCGATGCGGATCGGCGCCCCCAGCGGAATGGGCGTGGCGGTGGTGAGGCGGGTCCGGTCGAGGTACGTGCCGTTCGTGGACCCGAGGTCCTCGACGATCCACTGCCCGTCCCGGTCCGGGTAGATCCTGGCGTGCCGGCTGGACGCGTAGTCGTCGTCCAGCACGATCGTCGAATCGTGCGCCCGGCCCAGGGTGATCGTCTGCCCCTGGAGGGCGACGGTGGTGCCGGTGAGGGTGCCCTCGGAGACGACCAGCTTCGTCGGGGCGCCGCGGCGCTGCCGGCCGCCTCCGCCCGTGCTCTGCTGGCCGCGCTGCTGCGGCGGCGCGGCGGCCTGGCGACCGGTCTGCTGCGGCCGGGCCTCCTGGCGGCGCGAACCGCGCTGCGTGACGCGCGTACCGAAGAGGTCGCTGCGGATGACCTGGACGGCCACGATGACGAACAGCCACAGAACGGCCAGGAAACCCAACCGCATGACCGTCAGGGTCAGCTCTGACATTGCCCCCGCTTCACCCTTCGGCTTGCCGGTAAACGATGGTGGTGCTGCCCACGACGATCCGCGAGCCGTCGCGGAGCGTAGCGCGGGTGGTGTGCTGCCCGTCCACCACGATGCCGTTGGTGGATCCGAGATCCTGGATCGTCGAGGGCGTTCCGGTCCGGATCTCGCAGTGCCGGCGGGAGACGCCGGGATCGTCGATCCTCACGTCCGCGTCGGTGCTGCGGCCGAGGACCAGGGTCGGGCGCGAGATCTGGTGGCGGTTGCCGTTGATCTCGATCCAGCGGCGCACCTGGGCGCCGGCCCCCGGCATGCCGCCGGGGCCGCCCGCGGGACGGGCCGGGGCGCCGGGCGGCGGGGCCGCGGGCATGGGCGGAGCGCCGGCCGGGGGGTACCCGTAGCCGTTGCGGCCCTGCTGCTGGTGGTGACCGCCGGCGGGCTGCGGCTGCGGCTGGGACGTACTCGACGCGAGGGTGCGGCTGCGCACCCGGTACAGACCGGTGTCGAGGTCGTCGGCCTTCTCCAGGTGGACCTTGATCGGCCCCATGAAGGTGTACCGCTGCTGCTTCGCGTAGTCCCTGACCAGGCCGGCGAGCTCGTCGCCGAGCTGGCCCGAGTAGGGGCTGAGGCGCTCGTAGTCCGGCGCGCTCAGCTCCACGATGAAGTCGTTGGGGACGACGGTCCGCTCGCGGTTCCAGATCTGTGCGTTGTTGTCGCACTCGCGCTGGAGCGCGCCGGCGATCTCGACAGGCTGGACCTCGGACTTGAAGACCTTGGCGAAGGTGCCGTTGACCAGACCTTCGAGACGCTGCTCGAATCGCTTCAGGACTCCCATGGGGCACCTCCTCCGTCGTTGTCGTCCTGGTACTGCTTACTGATCGTATCCACGCGTCGGGAAATCGGCTGGTTCCCCTTCTCTGCCCTGTGGACGAGTGTCACCTCTCACAGACCTTCCTCCGGATCGTAGAGGCGGCCTGTGGACAGTGTCCCGCACCCGGCCGCGGGACAAGAAGGGTGCCGAGCGTGGGGTCCGTCTCCACCCGATCTCGTACCGGCCGTCCCACTCGTCTCATTTGTCACACCCCTCGCTTCTCTGCTTCGGCGGGCTCTCCCCCTTCCTTGTTCTCCGTGACCGGGGGCGAAACAACGGATGTGAATCCACGGTCTGCGACGTGCTAATCTTCAGATGTCGCCAGGCGCTCGCACCGGAAGGTGAGGGGGCAGGGAGACCACCCAATGCGCGGGTGGCGGAATAGGCAGACGCGCTGGATTCAGGTTCCAGTGCCCGAAAGGGCGTGGGGGTTCAACTCCCCCCTCGCGCACAAACGAAACGGTCGGCATCGTGATCACGATGCTGACCGTTTCGCTTTCCCCGCCTTCCTCCGTAGCTCAGGAGAGGGTCGGTCAGGAGAGCGCGGGTCAGGAGAGCGTCGGTCAGGAGACCGCCGGTCGGCGTGAGGTAGGACACAGACGACACCCGTACGGGCAGGGCCGCGTTCTCCCGGCGACCTCGATCAGGGGCACGCGCCGCGTGGGGGCGCACTGAGCGTGCGGTCGACGGTGACCTCGGCGCGGAGTCCGCGGCATGCCGCGGTGACGGCCGCCAGGCGGTCGTCGTGCTCGGGGTCGGTGCGGGAGAGGAGGATCCCGAGCTTCGTGCCGCTGTGCGCGGCGACGACACCGAGGCCTCCCGTGGAGCGGCAGATCCCCACGAGATCCGGCAGCAGCCGCTTGTGCTGGAACCGCTGGTTCATCCGCGCGCTGCGCGTCGCGATCCGCCCCACCGCCGCCACGTCCCCCCGGCGCAGTGCCGCCGACAGGTCGTACAGCATCCGGCGGTACTCGGCCGTCTCGCCCGGCGTGAACGACCTGGGCGTCCGGTTGTACGCGACGGTGTCGACGGCGCCGCCCTCGTCGACGCCCACGACGGTCAGCGGCGGGACGTCGCCGAGGCGGGCGCGGAGCCGTACCTCCCGGTGGTAGAAGGCGACGACCCCGTCGTGCATGACGCCGTCGGTGGGCTCGATGCCCCGGACGAAGTCCTCGATGCGGGCCGCCGACAGGGTGACCCCCAGGGCCGCGCCGACGGCCCGCGCGGTGGCCACGAGGTCCGCGGAGGAGCTCGCCATGCCCTTGCCCTCCGGCAGCTCGCTGCGGAGGGAGAGGGTGCCGCCTCCCGGGGCCCCGTAGTGCCGCAACATGCGGTCGGCCAGCGCCCACGACTTGCGCTTGCCGGCGGGCTCGACCACCAGCGGCCGGTCCGGCAGCCGGGTGAAGGACGCGGTGGACCGGCGGTCGAGGGGGAGGGTGACGAGGAAGTCGCCGTCACCGGGCCGCAGGCGGCCCTGCAGGAGTTCACCGAAGGTGCCGAAGGCGCTGCCGGTGCCGTGGGCCGGGAGCGGGGAGCACGGGGGTGCGGGGCGCGCCTCGCGGGCGCCCGAGCGGGGCGCCCGCTCCCCCGCTGGGGCGGTGGGGTTCAGCACACTTCTCCTGTTCTGCCCGGTGACGTCGCCGGTCCTCTTCTCTTCGACATCCCCTCAACTCCGCCGTGCTGGTCCGGTGTTCCTCCGCCGCCCTTTCCGAGACGTTCGTCGTGGGGCGGCAAGACGAAAGAGGGACGTACGCCGGGGAGCCGAGTGCCTAGGGTGCGGTCGTGGACTCAGCGGACTCAGCGCGCTCGGCGTCGCACTTTGTGAACTCGGTGAACTCGGTGAACTCGGTGAACTCGGTGGACGGTGCAGCCGACTCTTCAGCGGACTCCTCCGCGGAACCTCGGGCGAAGCCGCAGGCCAAGGCGGCGGCCGGGGCCTCCGGGCTCGTCGCGGCGTGGGCGAGGGCGGGAGCGAGGGCATGGGCGTGGTTTGCGCTTCCCGGACAGTGGTCGCGCCGCAGGACGGTCGCCGAGATCGCCCTCGCGGTGGTCCTCGCGCTGCTCGCCGCCGCGAGCGAGGAACTCTTCGGCGGCGAGGGACCGCGGCTCGCCGGAACCGCCCTCGCCGCCGCCGTGCTCTCCCTGCTGCGCCGCAGGATCCCGGCGACCGTGCTCGTTGTGACGGCCGCCGCCTCGCCCTTCCTGCAGGGCCTGTGGCCGCTGCTGATGGTCGTCGGCTGGTCCGCCGGCCGGTACATCCCCGGCGTGATGCGCACGCTCTACGCCTTCCTCGGCGCGTACGTGCTCACCCTCGGCGGCACGCTCCTGATGACCTGGGACCGCCAGCGTCTGCTCACCCTCGCCTTCATGGCGACCCTGTACTTCGTCGGTACGACGGCGGCGCCGGGCATCGCCCACCGGTACTGGGTCCAGCGGCGGACCCTGCTGCACGCCCTGCAGGAGCGGAACGCCCAACTGCTGCGCGAGCGGACCATGGTGGCCTGGCAGGCGCGGCTGTGGGAGCGGCAGCGGATCGCGCAGGACATGCACGACAGCCTGGGGCACCAGCTGGCGTTGATCGCCGTGCACACCGGCGCCCTCGAGGTCGACAGGGAGCTGAACGAGCGGCAGCGCGAGGTCGTCGGGGTCCTGCGGAACGCCTCGGTGACGGCCATGCACGAATTGCGGGAGGTCGTCGGCATATTGCGGGACGGTGTGGCCGCGGCGGACGGCGGCACGGCCGTCGCCGCCCCGCCCGGCGACGAGTCGGGGCGCGCGGCGCGCGGCATCGCCGGCATAGAGGGTCTGGTGGAAACGGCGCGGGCCGCCGGTACCGAGGTGGGCCTGCGGCGCACGGGGGAGGAGCGCGCGCTGGCCCCGGCCGCCGACCACGCCGCGTACAGGATCGTCCAGGAGGCGCTGACGAACGCCTACAAGCACGCGCCCGGGGCGCCGATCGGCGTGGAGCTGCGGTACGAGCCGGACACCTTCGTCGTGGAGGTCGTCAACGCGCCGCCGCTCGACGGCCCTTCGCTGAACGCGGTGAGCGGCGGACAGGGACTGGCGGGGCTCGCCGAACGGGCCCGGCTCGTCGGCGGCATGTGCCACGCGGGCCCGGCCGACGGCGGAGGGTTCCGGGTGGCCGGAATGCTGCCCTACGGGGCGGCTCCGGTCGGTGAGGCAGTGCCTTTCGTCGATGTGGCCGACGACTTCCGGCAGCAGTCGACGAAGCCTCTGGTGGGTGATGGTCGTCCTGTCACGGTCGGACCGGCCGACTGGACGTTCACGGAGCGGGAGCTCGCCATGGCGTTGCGCGGGGGCAGGGGCAGGAGCACGGGGGGAGCGGTCGCGCTGGGGTGCGGGATCGCGTTCGCGGCGCTCGTCGTCCTGGTCGTGGCGGTGGGCTTCGGCCTCTACTTCCTCATGGGCTCCGTCAAGGACGGAATGATCGACCCCCAGGCCTACGACTCGGTGCGGGTCGGCATGAGCGAGAAGGAGGTGCGCGAGGTGCTGCCGCCGGGCGACACCATAGCCACCTCCGGCCTCGGCAGCGGGGGCCCCGCACGGCCCGAGGGCGCCGACTGCCTGGTGCTGCTCTCCTCCGAGATGGGCGACAGCTTCGACGAGGAGCCCGTTTTCCGGTTCTGCTTCAAGGACGGCAAGCTGATCGAGAAGAAGTCGTACGTGGTCACACAGCGCTAGTGGTGGTCCGCCCGTGCCGGGGGGCCACGGGGGGAGTGGAGAGTGGCTGGGCAGCCCATCAGGGTCCTGATCGCCGATGACGAGCCGCTGATCAGGGCCGGGATCCGGATGATCCTCATCTCGGACCCCGACATCGAGGTGGTCGCGGAGGCGGCGAACGGGCGCGAGGCGGTCGAGAACGCCCGCGCGCACGCGGCGGACGTGGTGCTGCTCGACATCCAGATGCCCGTCCTGAACGGGCTCTCCGCCCTGCCGGAGCTGCGCAGGGCCGCTCCGGCGGCGCGGGTGATCGTCCTGACGACCTTCGGCGAGCGCGAGAACGTCCTGCGGGCACTGGAGCACGGGGGTGCCGGGTTCCTGCTCAAGGACACGGCGCCCGCGGAGCTGATCCGGGCGGTGCGGGCCGCCGCGGCGGGCGACGCCTACCTGTCCCCGGCCGCCACCCGCCACGTGGTCGAACAGTTCGCGACGAGCCGGGAGACGGCACGTACGGAGCAGGCGAGAAAGCGGGTGGCCGCGCTGAGTGAGAGGGAGCGCGAGGTGCTCGCGCTGCTCGGGGAAGGCCTCTCCAACGCGGACGCCGGCAAGCGGCTCCACATGAGCGAGGGCACGGTGAAGACCTACGTGAGCCGGATCCTCGCCAAGCTCGACTGCGAGAACCGGGTGCAGGCGGCGCTGCTCGCCCGCGACGCCGGGCTGTAACGCCCCCTCAGACGCGACCGCCCGCGGCTCAGGAGGGCGGGGTGCCCGTGGGGGTGGACGGGCCGGCCGCGTTGTAGCGGAGCAGATAGGCGGCGAACCGCGCCAGGTCCTCGGCCGACCAGTCCGCGAGCCGTTCCTGGTACGCGGCGAGGCGGCTCGCCTGCGCGTGGGCGAGGACCCTATTGCCCGCCTCGGTCGGGTGCAGGACCTGGACGCGGTGGTCGTCGGGGGCCGGGCGGCGCTCGACCAGACCGAGTTTCTCCAGACCGGCCAGCTGGCGGCTGACCGTCGACTTGTCCAGGAGGTAGTGGGCCGCGAGGTCCGTCGCACGACAGCCGCTCCGCTCCCCGATGTGGGCGAGGAGCGTGTACGAGACGAGCGGGATCTCGGGATGGACGCGGGCGGCCGCGGCGCGGGCCCGGCGGGCGAAGGCCGTCAGCTCGCGCTGGATGACATCCACGGAGGCCTCGCGGGGGACTTCCCGAGCGCCGTCGTCGGTCATGGTGCGTGCGCTCCCTTGTCGTGGACTTTCAGTTGTATAGTACAACGGTTCGTTAGTTGTAAAAGCCAACCATGGAGGTTGCGGTGTCCGCGGGACCGACCACCACCCCTACGACCGGCGCGCTGCGCCATGTCCTCGGGCATCTGCTCACCCCGCTGCTGATGTGCGTCGGCATGGGCCTCGCCTACCTCGGCGCCTTCCACGCGCCCGCACCCCACGACCTGCGCGTCGACGTCGTCGGCTCGGGACCCGCCACGCAGGTCCTTGCCCAGACCCTGCACGACAAGGGCGCGGGCGCCCTCGACGTCCGTACCGTCCCCGACCGGGCGACCGCCGTCGCCGCACTGCGCGAGCAGGACAGCTTCGGCGCGTACGTGCCCGGCGAGCACCCCGAACTCCTCGTCGCCTCCGCCTCCTCCGACACCAGCGCCATGGCCGTCGAGAGGGTCTTCACCAAGGTCGCCGCGGGCCAGGACGCCCCGCTCCGGGTGACCGACGTCGCGCCCGTCGCCCCGGGCGACCCCACCGGACAGGGCGTCTTCTTCCTGCTCGTCGCCCTCAGCATCGGCGCCTACGCCTCCGTCGCCGTCATCGGGGGCGCCGGGGCCGTCCTGCCGATGCGGGTCAGGGTCCTGCTCGCCGCGGGCATGTCCCTTGTCGTGAGCGTCATCGGCACCCTCTTCGCCGGGCCGGTCTTCCACCTCGTCGACCAGGGGCTCGGCGGAGTGTGGGCGATGTCCTGGATGTACGCGGCGGGCATCCTGCTCGTCGGCGTCGGCCTCCACACCTTCCTGCGCCGCTGGACCACGCTCGGCGTGATGGTGCTCTTCGTGATGCTCAACTTCACCAGCTCCGGAGGCATCTACCGGCCCGAACTCCAGCCCGGCTTCTTCGCGGCCCTGCACTCCTTCTGGAACGGCGCGGGCTTCGTCGAGGGCGTCCGCAGCCACGTCTACTTCGACGGCCACGCGCTCGGTGGCCATGTCCTCACCCTCGCCCTGTGGCTCCTCGCCGGTGCCGCGCTCGTCACGGTCGCGGGGCTCACGGAGTCCGGCCGGAAGCGGGCGGCCCTCCCGGCCGCGGCGGAGAAGCGCGGGACGGAGAAGGACGTGGAGAAGGACGTGAAGGAGGAGAGCGAGGAGGAGATGGCGGAGGCGGTCGGCGTCTGAGGACGGCCGCTCCGGGTTGTCCACAGGCCGTTGTCCACAGGGGCAGACGGCCGATCCGGTCCGGCTGTACGGTCATGGCCGGATGACGTTGGACATCACATCGGGGGAGGCGTCCCATGGACGGGACCTTGGCTGCCGTGCCGGAACAGCGCGGCACGGACAACGGACTGCGTGTGCCGCACGTGCCGGGATTCGCGCGGCGCGCGGAGGCCGACGGCGGCGGCGCCTCCCCCAAGAAGCGGGGCAAGGAGCTGCGTGGCCGGATCCCGCGCTCCTCGCACGCGGAGCTGACGCTCCCCGCCGACCGTCCGGACGCCGTCCGCGCCGTCGAGGAGTCCAGCCGTGACCGCGTGCCGGAACTCGCCCCGATACGGGTCGGCAGGATGGCGGCCAGCCCCTTCGCCTTCCTCCGCGGCTCCGCCGGACTGATGGCCCACGACCTCGTCGGCTCCCCCGTCACCGGGATAGCCGCCCAGATATGCGGGGACGCGCACGCAGCCAACTTCGGCCTCTACGGCGACGCCCGCGGGCGGCTCGTCATGGACCTCAACGACTTCGACGAGACCGTCGTCGGGCCGTGGGAGTGGGACCTCAAGCGGCTCGCCACCTCCCTGGTCCTCGCCGGACGGGAGGTGGGGGCGAGCGAGGACGTGTGCCGGGCCGCCGCCTTCGACACGGCCGGCGCCTACCGGCGGACCATGCGCCTCCTCGCCCGGCTCCCCGCCCTCGACGCGTGGAACGCGATCGCCGACGAGGAACTCGTCTCGCACACCGACGCCCGGGACCTCGTCGGCACCCTGGAACAGGTCTCCGCCAAGGCCCGCAACAACACGAGCGCCCGCTTCGCGGCCCGCTCGACCGAGGCCGTGCCGGCCGTCGAGGGCGGCGGCCGCAGATTCGTGGACGCGGCCCCCGTGCTGCGGAGGGTTCCGGACGCCGAGGCGGCGGAGGTCGCCGCCTCCCTCGGTCCCTACCTGGAGACCGTGTCGGAGGACCGGCTGCCGCTCCTCGCGCGGTACGCCGTGCACGACGTGGCCTTCCGGGTGGTCGGCACCGGCAGTGTCGGCACCCGCTCCTATGTGGTGCTGCTGCTCGACCATCGGGGCGAGCCGCTCGTCCTCCAGGTCAAGGAGGCCAGGCCCTCCGCGCTGCTGCCGCACCTGCCGGCGGTCGGCTTCACCGTCCAGGAGCCCGACCACGAGGGGCAGCGGGTCGT
The DNA here is from genome assembly GCF_053589515.1 of Streptomyces sp. NPDC003327. Taxonomy (NCBI): domain Bacteria; kingdom Bacillati; phylum Actinomycetota; class Actinomycetes; order Kitasatosporales; family Streptomycetaceae; genus Streptomyces; species Streptomyces sp. NPDC003327. Next base: position 180,930 of record NZ_JBSFSA010000008.1, read on the forward strand.
CCTGGGGCAGAAGCGGATGCAGGTCGTCAGCGACATCCTGCTCGGCTGGACGACGGTCGACGGGCGTCCCTTCCAGGTGCGTCAGTTCCGCAACCGCAAGGGCAGCGTCGACCCGGCCGCCCTCACCGCCGACGAGGTCGACGACTACGGGCGGATGACCGGCGCCCTCCTCGCACGGGCCCACGCCCACAGCGCCGACCCGCGGCTGATAGCCGGCTACTGCGGCAAGAGCGAGGAGCTGGACGAGGCGATCGCGTCCTTCGCCGTGGCCTACGCCGACCGCACCACGGCCGACCACGCCGACCTGGTCGCCGCCGTGTCCCAGGGCCGCATAGCCGCCGAACCGGGCGTCTGACGCCCTGCGGCACGAAGGCGCCCGCACCGTGGCACGGGGCTGCGGCGACGCATGGCCGAATTGACGAAGATCGGGGGGGGTAGGGAGGGGGAGGGAGGGGGGGGAGGGCCCCCCGGGATCGTAGGCTGGAGGGGTGACGAGCCGGAGCGAGGACGTGGACGTGGACCAGGGCGACGCGGGCACGGGCCCAGGGGGTGCGCCGCGTGCCGACCAGCCTGAGGTTGAGGCTCGTGCTGACCAGCCTGAGGTGGAGCCCCGCGCCGAGCGGCCTGAGGTAGAGCCTCGTGCTGACCAGCCTGAGACTGAGGCCCGTACGGACCAGCCTGAGGGCGAGGCCCGTGCTGAGCGGCCCGAGGGCGAGGCCCGTGCTGAGCGGCCCGAGGCGCGCCTGGAGAGGGCCGTACGGGTGGCGGAGCAGGCGTTGATCGAGTTCGAGATCGCCGTCGAGACCTTCCGCGTCGAGGTGGACAACTTCTCCCGGCTGCACCACCAGAAGCTCGGGCCCATGTACGCGCGGCTCGACGAGCTCGACGCGCAGATCGCGGAGGCCCGTGCCGTGCGCAGCGGCGACCCGGAGGACCGGCGGCGGGCCGAGGAGGCGCGGGCCGCGGTCATGCCGATGCCCGGCGTCGAGGAACTCTTCAACGACTGGCTCGACTCCGACGGCCTCTCCCCCGAAGCCTCCGCCATGCTCACCGACCGCCCCGTGCAGCCGCCCAGGCGGGTCCGGCCCAGCGAAGAGGCCCGCCGGCTCTACCGCGAACTGGCCCGCAAGGCCCACCCCGACCTGGCCCGCGAAGAGGACGAGCGCAAGCGGCGCGAGGAGTTCATCACCCGTGTGAACGCCGCGTACGGCCGCGGCGACGAGGCGCTGCTGCGGGAGCTCTCCGCCGAGTGGGAGGCCGGACCGGTGCCCGCCGAGGAGCGGCTCAGCGAGAGCGAGGAGCTGTACGCGCGCCTCGAATGGCTCGCCCAGCGCAAGGACCTGCTTTCGGCCCTCGCCCGCGAACTGGAGGAGAGCGCCATCGGTGCCATGCTGCGGATGGCGCCCGACGACCCCGACCGGCTCCTGGAGGAGATCGCGGAGCAGCTGCTCGCCCAGGTGTCCGAGCGCGAGGCCGAACTGGCCGCTCTGGTGCAGTAGGTTTTCACGGTTCGATCGGTACGAGCAGGATGAGCAGGACGAGAGAGAAGGCCAGCCCCATGAACTTCACCCCGCTGCCGTCGGTGGACGCGGCCTCCGTGCCGGCTGACGGTCTGGTGCTCGACGTGCGCGAGGACGACGAGTGGGCGGCCGGCCGTGTCGAGGGCGCCCTGCACGTGCCGATGAGCGACTTCGTCGCGCGGTTCGGCGAGGTCACCGAGGCCGTCGCCGAACGTGGCCGTGCCTATGTGATGTGCCGGGTCGGCGGCCGGTCGGCGCAGGTCACCCAGTACCTGGTGCAGCAGGGCTTCGACGCGGTGAACGTCGAGGGCGGCATGCTGGCCTGGGAAGGTGCCGGTCGACCGGTGGTCTCCGACAACGGTCCCGGGTTCGTGGCCTAGTCACCAGGCAGTGACAGCGGGCCCTCGGCGAGCAGTTCGCCGAGGGCCTTTTCGTGTGCGGCGGCGCCGTCGTGTCAGCGGTCGAAGTCCAGCTCCACGTCAGCGGTGGCCGGGTGGGACTGGCAGGCCAGGACGTAGCCGGCTTCGGTCTCCTCCGGTTCGAGGGCGAAGTTGCGGTCCATCCGCACCTCTCCCTCGACGAGGAAGGCGCGGCAGGTGCCGCACACTCCGCCCTTGCAGGCGTACGGGGCGTCGGCGCGGGCGCGCAGCACGGTGTCGAGGAGCGTCTCGCCCTGTTCCACGGGCCAGGTGCCGGACCGTCCGTGGAGGGTGGCGGTCAGCGTCGCGTGGGCGGGGGTGTCGGCGGGCGCCGCGGGGGCGGGGGCGGAGCCGTCGTCGACGTGGAAGATCTCCTGGTGGATCCGGCCGCGATCCACACCGAGTCCGCGCAGTGCCCGCTCGGCGCCCTGGACGAGGCCGAAGGGGCCGCAGAGGAACCAGCCGTCGATGGAGCCGACGGGGAGCAGGGAGGGCAGGAGTGCGGTGAGGCGTTCCTCGTCGAGGCGTCCCGAGGGGAGTCCGGACTGCTGTTCCTCGCGCGAGAGGACGGTGACCAGCTGGAAGCGGTCGGGGTAGCGGTCCTTCAGGTCGGCGACCTCGTCCAGGAACATGGTCGAGGAGGCGGTGCGGTCGCTGCGGATGAGGCAGAACCTGGCCTCGGGCTCGCGGGCGAGCAGGGTGGCGGCCATGGAGAGGACCGGGGTGATGCCGCTGCCGCCGACGACGGCCGCGAAGTGGCCGGGGCGCGGGGAGAGCACGAAGCGGCCCATGGGCTCCATGACCTCGACGACGTCGCCGACGGCCAGTTCCTTGAGCGCGTACGTGGAGAACTCGCCGCCGTCGACGAGCCGGATGCCGACGCGCAGGACGGGGGGTTCGCCGGCCGGGGAGGCGGGGGCGCAGATCGAGTAGGTGCGGCGGACCTCTTCGCCGTGCTGGCCGGTGCGGCGCAGGGCGAGGTGCTGGCCGGGGAGGTGCCGGTAGGTCTCGTGGAGTTCCGGCGGGACCGCGAAGGTGACGGCCACGGAGTCGTCGGTGAGCTGCTCGACCTCGCTCACCCGGAGCGGCTGGAACCCGGCTCGTCCGGAGCCTGAGGACAGCATCTACAACTCCTTGAAGTGGTCGAACGGTTCGCTGCAGGCGGTGCAGCGGCGGAGCGCCTTGCAGGCGGTGGACGAGAAGCGGCTGAGGAGCTCGGTCTCGGTGGAGCCGCAGTGGGGGCAGCGGATCGCCAGGGTGAGTGGCACGGGGCCGCCGGTGGGGCCCTGGGGCCGGGGCGGGGCGATGCCGAACTCGGTGAGCTTGCGCCGGCCTTCCTCGCTGATGTCGTCGGTGGACCAGGCGGGTGCGAGGACGGTGACGACGGAGACGTCGGGGACGCCGTGGCCGTGGAGGGCCTGCTCGATGTCGGAGGACATCGCCTCGATGGCGGGGCAGCCGGTGTAGGTGGGGGTGAGGGAGACCTCGACGCGGCCGGGGCCGAGGACGCGGACGCCGCGCAGGACGCCGAGCTCCTCCAGGGTGATGACGGGCAGCTCGGGGTCGGGAACGGCGCCGGCGATGCGGCTGAGTTCCTCCTCCAGGGGGGTGGTGGTCACCATGTCGCCCCCGGGTGGCTGCGGTGCAGGTGCTGCATCTCGGCGAGCATCCGGCCGAAGGACTCGGTGTGGAGGCCCTGGCGGCCGGCTCCGGCGCTCCAGGCGCCGGTGCGCGGTCCGGAGGGGACGGTGAGGGTGGCCTTCTCCAGGACGGCGGTGATCGAGTCCAGCCAGACGCGCTCCATGTCGGCGGTGTTCACGTCGAGGCCGTCGACGGGCTGGAACAGTTCGCCGGTGTAGCGCCAGAGGGCGTCGCAGGCGCGCTGCATCCGCTCGTGGCTCTCGGGGGTGCCGTCGCCGAGGCGCAGGGTCCAGTGCTCGGCGTGGTCCTGGTGGTAGGTGACCTCCTTGACGGCCTTCGCCGCGAGGCCGGCCAGGGGGCCGTCGCCGGTGGCCAGCTGTCCGTACAGCAGCCGCTGGTAGGTGGAGAAGTACAGCTGGCGGGCGATGGTGTGGGCGAAGTCGCCGTTGGGCTGTTCGACCAGCTGGACGTTCCGGAAGGAGCGCTCCTCGCGGAGGTAGGCGAGTTCGTCCTCGTCGCCGGCGAGGGAGAGCAGGACGCGGGCCTGGCCGAGGAGGTCGAGTGCGATGTTGGCGAGGGCGACCTCCTCTTCGAGGACGGGGGCGTTGCCGGCCCACTCGCCGAGGCGCTGGGAGAGGACGAGGGCGTCGTCGCCGAGGGCGAGGGCCGCGGCGGTGACCGTGCTCGTGTCGGTGACGGTGCTCGCGTCGGTGTCGTTGGCGGTGCCGGTCACAGGTGCTTCACCCCCTCCGGGATCTCGTAGAACGTGGGGTGGCGGTAGGGCTTGTCGGCCGCCGGCTCGAAGAAGGGGTCCTTCTCGTCGGGCGAGGAGGCGGTGATCGCGGCGGAGGGGACGACCCAGAGGGACACGCCTTCGCTGCGGCGGGTGTACAGGTCGCGGGCGTTGCGCAGGGCCATCTCCGCGTCGGGGGCGTGGAGGCTTCCCGCGTGGGTGTGGGACAGTCCGCGGCGGGAGCGCACGAACACCTCCCACAGCGGCCAACCGTCGCTCGTCATGCCTGTGCCTCCCCGTGCTGTCCGGTGTGCTTCTCCGCGTAGGCCGCGGCGGCCTCTCTGACCCAGGCGCCGTCCTCGTGGGCCTGGCGGCGCTTGTTCAGCCGCTGCTCGTTGCAGGGGCCGTTGCCCTTCAGGACGTCCCAGAATTCCGTCCAGTCGATGGGGCCGAAGTCGTAGTGCCCGCGCTCCTCGTTCCACCGGATGTCGGGGTCGGGGAGGGTGAGGCCGAGGGCCTCGGCCTGCGGGACGGCGATGTCGACGAAGCGCTGGCGCAGTTCGTCGTTGGAGTGGCGCTTGATCTTCCAGGCCATCGCCTGCGCGGTGTGGGTCGACTCGTCGTCGGGCGGGCCGAACATCATCAGCGAGGGCCACCACCAGCGGTTCACGGCGTCCTGGGCCATGGCGTGCTGGGCCTCGGTGCCCCGGGAGAGGGCGAGGAGCGCTTCGTACCCCTGGCGCTGGTGGAACGACTCCTCCTTGCAGACCCGGACCATCGCGCGGGCGTACGGGCCGTAGGAGCAGCGGCAGAGGGGGACCTGGTTGGTGATCGCGGCGCCGTCCACGAGCCAGCCGATGGCGCCGACGTCGGCCCAGGTCAGCGTGGGGTAGTTGAAGATCGAGGAGTACTTCTGGCGGCCGGAGTGGAGCTTGTCGAGCAGCTCGTCCCGGCTGGTGCCGAGGGTTTCGGCCGCGCTGTACAGGTAGAGGCCGTGGCCGGCCTCGTCCTGCACCTTGGCCATGAGGATCGCCTTGCGGCGCAGTGAGGGCGCGCGGGTGATCCAGTTGGCCTCGGGCTGCATGCCGATGATCTCGGAGTGGGCGTGCTGGGCGATCTGGCGCACCAGGGAGGCGCGGTACGCCTCGGGCATCCAGTCGCGCGGCTCGATCCGCTCGTCGGCCGCGACGGCGGCGTCGAACACGGCCTCGTAGGCGGCGTCGGCCGCCTGTGAGGCCGCCTCCGCCGCGCCGGGTGCTTCCACGGGCGCTGCGGTCATTGCCGTCCCTGCCGTCCTTGCGGTCATCGGACCCCCTACCGACCGATCGTTCGGTTGAATGACTTCAATGGTGAGTCGGCGGCCCGTATGGTGTCAACCCTGTGGATAACCGGTGTGGGCCGATCGGGATCGGGGCGGGATGGACGCACACGTCGACGAGGACCGGGGCGGCGCCGGGATCATGGCGCTGTCGCTGCCGTACCAGGTCGTCGCCGCGGTCGCGCTCGCCGTGGTCGGGGTGCTGGCCTGTGTCCACCTGGCGATGGTCTTCCTGCACGTGGCGCCCTCGAACACGCTGACCAAGCGGCACGGCCAGGCCGTGGACGACTGGATCTATCCCGAGTTCGAACAGAACTGGAAGCTCTTCGCGCCCAACCCGCTCCAGCAGAACGTCTCCGTCGAGGTCCGCGCCGAGGTCACCACGGCCGCCGGCGAGCGCCGCACCACCGGCTGGATCGACCTCACCGCCCAGGACGCCGAGGCGATCCGCCACAACCCCTTCCCCAGCCACACGCAGCAGAACGAACTCCGCAGGGCCGTGGACTTCTACCTGAACTCGCACGCCGACGACGACACCCCCCGGGGGCCGCGCGGCGCGCTGTCCGAGGCGTACATCCGCCGGATCGCGGTCCTCCGCCTCGACGCCCTGGCCGCGCGCGGCGACGAGCGGTTCGACGGGGCCCTCCGGCGGGTCCAGCTCCGCTCGGTCGTCCGGCCGGTCGCGGCCCCGACGTGGAGCGACGAGAAGACCGACACCGCGCCCTCCTACCGGGACTTCCCGTGGTGGCGGGTGACCACCGCCGACCGGGCCGACGCGGTCGCAGGCGCCGACGCCCGCGTCCGGACGGAGGCGGCGCGATGAATCACGAGCCCCAGACGACTCCGGAGCCCCCAGCGCCCCTCCCGACGCGCGTGACCCGAGCGCCCCGAGCGCCCCGCGAGCCTTTCGACCGGCGGCTCGCCCGCGCGGTCCAGAACGTCACGGCGCGCCCCCTCGGCCCGTACCAGAGCGCGATCGTCCGCATCGGCTTCTCGCTGTCCTGGCTGGCCTTCCTGCTGCGCGAGCTGCCGCACCGGCACGAGCTGTACGGCCCCGACGGTCCCTGGTCCTTCGAGCTCGCCACCCGCCTCGTCGCCGACAACCGGGCCTTCACGGTGCTGCTGTGGTCGGACGGCCGGCTCTGGTTCGAGTTCGTCTACGGGACGGCCGTGCTCTCCGCCGTCCTGCTGCTGCTCGGCTGGCACACCCGTGCGGTCTCCGTGCTGTTCATGGTGGGGGTGCTCTCCCTCCTCAACAGGTCGGTCTTCGTCGGGGACGGCGGCGACAACGTCCTGCACCTCGCCGCCCTCTACCTGGTCTTCGTGCGCTGCGGCCGCGTGTGGTCCCTCGACGCCCGGCGGGCCGCCCGCGACGGTCGCGAGGCCGCGGCGGGACTGCCGCCGCGCCGGGACGTCGCCGGACCGCTGCTGTGGGCGGTCCTCGGCGGCTTCCTCATGGCCGTCACCTGGTTCGGCGGGACCACCGGCGAGTGGTGGCTGCCGGTGCTGCTGTGGGTGCTGTGGCTCGGGCACGGTCTGTGGTGGCTGGTGTGTCGCCGGGCCCCCGGCGAGCCGCGGGTCCTGCTGGACGTCCTGGCCAACCTCGCGCACAACGCCGCCCTGCTCGTGATCATGGCGGAGGTCTGTCTGATCTACGCCACCGCCGGCTGGTACAAGGTCCAGGGCTCGCGCTGGCAGGACGGCACCGCGCTCTACTACCCGCTCCACCTGGACTACTTCACGCCCTGGCCTGCGCTCTCCGAGCTGCTGGCCTCCGGCGGGATCATGGTGATGCTGCTGACCTACGGCACGGTGATCGTGCAGGTCGCCTTCCCCTTCACCCTCTTCCACCGCGGGGTCAAGAACGTCCTGCTGGTCGTGATGATGCTGGAGCACGCCGGTATCGCCGTGCTGCTCGGCCTTCCGGTCTTCTCGCTGGCGATGATCTCGGCCGACGCCGTCTTCCTGCCGACGGTCTTCCTGACGGCGCTCGGCGGGCGCGCCGCCCGGCTCCGGGACCGGCTCCTCCGCCGCCGCCCCGAGGAGGCGACCGGAACGCCCGGACAGCGCCGTGCGGACGAGGAGACCGACCCCCGTACCCTCGTCGGGTGAGCACCACCGAAGAACCCACCGAGCCCGTCGAGAGCGTCGGGTCCGAGCCGTCCGGCATCCCCGCCGAGCCCGTGCAGTACGACGAGGGGTACGGCCCCGAGGTCGGCGTCGGGCCGCATCCGCGGCCGTGGCCGGAGGGCGAGCGGTACGACCCCGAACTGCTCGCGGGCGGCGACCGGCGCAACGTGGTCGACGGCTACCGGTACTGGACGCGGGAGGCGATCGTCGCCGACCTGGACACCCGGCGCCACGACTTCCACGTGGCGGTGGAGAACTGGGGCCACGACTTCAACATCGGATCGGTGGTGCGGACCGCCAACGCCTTCCTCGCCAAGGAGATCCACATCGTGGGCCGACGGCGCTGGAACCGGCGGGGCGCCATGGTCACCGACCGCTACCAGCACATCCGGCACCACCCCGACACCGAGTCGCTGACCGCGTGGGCGGCGGCCGAGGGGCTGCCGATCATCGGCATCGACAACCTGCCGGGCGCGGTCCCCCTGGAGCGGACCGTGCTCCCGCGCCGCTGCGTGCTGCTCTTCGGGCAGGAGGGCCCCGGGCTCACCGAGGAGGCCCGCGCGCACGCGCGGATGGTCTGCTCGATCGCCCAGTTCGGCTCGACCCGGTCGATCAACGCCGGCGCCGCCGCCGCGATCGCCATGCACGCGTGGGTGCAGCGGTACGCGGAGATCGACGCCCCGTAGGCACGGGCAGCAGGCCCCGGGGAGCGTGGAGGCCCCGCAGGGCCCCCACGCGGGCGGGGTCAGGCCTGGCGGCGGACCTCCACCACCCGGAAGCGGTTGGCGACGAAGGCGCCGTCGCACAGGGCCGCGTTCGCGGCGGGGTTGCCGCCCGAGCCGTGGAAGTCGGAGAACGCGGCCGTCTGGTTGACGTACACCCCTCCGGTCAGGTTGAGGGAGAGCTGCGCGGACTCCTCCAGGCAGACCTCCTCGACGGCGCGCTCGGTCTCCTCCGAGGTCGTGTACGCGCCGACCGTCATCGCGCCCTTCTCGCGGACCGTGCGCCGCAGCAGCTCCAGGGCGTCGGCGGTGGAGTCCACCGAGACGGCGAAGGAGACCGGGCCGAAGCACTCGGAGAAGTACGCGGCCTCGGCGTCCGGCTTGGAGCCGTCCAGCTTCACGATGACCGGCGTGCGGACGACGGCCTCCGGGAAGTCCGGGTTGGCGACCTCACGGGAGGCGAGCGCCACCTCGCCGAGACCGGCGGCGGCTTCCAGGCGCGCCTTCACGTCCGGGTTGACCAGCGCGCCGAGCAGCGCGTTCGCCCGGGCGTCGTCGCCGAGCAGACCGCCGACCGCCGAGGCGAGGTCGGCGACGACCTCGTCGTACGACTTGGGGCCCTGGTCGGTGGTGATGCCGTCGCGCGGGATCAGCAGGTTCTGCGGGGTGGTGCACATCTGGCCGCTGTACAGGGACAGCGAGAAGGCCAGGTTGGAGAGCATCCCCTTGTAGTCGTCGGTGGAGTCGATCACGACCGTGTTGACGCCGGCCTTCTCGGTGTAGACCTGCGCCTGGCGGGCGTTCGCCTCCAGCCAGTCGCCGAACTCGGTCGAGCCGGTGTAGTCGACGATCCGGATCTCGGGCCGGACGGCCAGCGTCTTGGCGATGCCCTCGCCGGGCCGCTCCACGGCGAGCGCCACCAGGTTCGGGTCGAAGCCCGCCTCGGTGAGGACCTCGCGGGCCACCCGGACGGTGAGCGCGAGCGGCAGGACCGCGCGCGGGTGCGGCTTGACCAGGACCGGGTTGCCGGTGGCCAGGGAGGCGAACAGGCCCGGGTAGCCGTTCCACGTGGGGAAGGTGTTGCAGCCGATGACGAGGCCGATGCCCCGGCCGACCGGGGTGAACTCCTTGGTCAGCTCCAGCGGGTCGCGCTTGCCCTGCGGCTTGGACCAGGCGGCGCGGCCCGAGGGCGTGCGGGTCTGCTCCTCGTACGCGTAGGCCACGGCCTCCAGGCCGCGGTCCTGGGCGTGCGGGCCGCCGGCCTGGAACGCCATCATGAACGCCTGGCCGCTGGTGTGCATGACGGCGTGGGCGAACTCGTGCGTGCGGGCGGAGATCCGGGCGAGGATCTCCAGGCAGACCAGGGCGCGGGTCTCGGGCCCGGCGTCCCGCCAGGCGGCCGCTCCGGCGCGCATCGCGGGCAGCAGCACGTCGATGTCGGCGTGCGGGTACTCGATGCCGAGCGACGGGCCGTACGGCGAGGTCTCGCCGCCGGTCCAGCCGTCCGTGCCGGGCTGGTCGAGCTCGAAGCGGCCGTTCAGGACGGCCTGGTGCGCGGCGAGGCCGGCGGCGGCGTCGAGCGAGCCGTCCGCGCCGTACGCCTTGGGGTGCTCCGGGTACGGAGACCAGTAGGCGCGGGTGCGGATGGTGTCGAGGGCCCGATCGAGCGTGGACCGGTGCTTCTCGGCCAGACGGTCGGTGGTCAGCTGAGCGGTGGCCATGGATGGACCAACTCCTCGTCGAGCTGGGCAGGAAGACGCGTACGGAGTTAGAGTAACCGAACGATCGGTCGGGACAAGGGGGTCCGTCGATCCTGTGGAAAACCCATCGGGGAGGATCACTCCTATGAGCGCCGACACGAGCGCCGACGTGACCGTCAGGGGGAGCGACGACGTGACCGCAAGTGAGCCCGCCGTGGGACAGGACCGCACCGTCGCCGTGGTCGGCACCGGCACCATGGGCCAGGGCATCGCCCAGGTCGCCCTGGTCGCCGGCCACCCCGTCCGCCTCTACGACAGCGCCCCCGGCCGCGCCGCGGAGGCCGTCGCCGCGCTCACCGCGCGGCTCGGCCGGCTGGTCGAGAAGGGCCGCATGGACGCCGGCGAGCGCGACGCGGCAGTCGGCCGGCTGCACGCCGCCGAGGACCCCGCCGAGCTGGCCGACGCCGCGCTCGTCGTCGAGGCGATCGTCGAGAACCTCGCGGTCAAGCAGCAGCTCTTCGCCGACCTGGAGAAGATCGTCGGCGACGACGCCGTCCTCGCCACCAACACCTCCTCCCTCTCCGTCACCGCCATCGCGGGCGGACTGCGGCTGCCCGGCCGCTTCGTCGGACTCCACTTCTTCAACCCGGCGCCGCTGCTCCCCCTCGTCGAGGTCGTCAGCGGCTTCGCCACGGACCCGGACGTCGCCACGCGCGCGTACGGGACGATGAAGGCCTGGGGCAAGACGCCCGTGCGCTGCGCGGACACCCCCGGGTTCATCGTCAACCGCATCGCCCGCCCCTTCTACGCGGAGGCCCTGCGGGTCTACGAGGAGGGCGGGGCGGACCCGGCCACCATCGACGCCGCCCTGCGCGAGTGCGGCGGCTTCAGGATGGGCCCCTTCGAGCTGACCGACCTCATCGGTCAGGACGTCAACGAAGCCGTCACCCGCTCCGTGTGGGAGGCCTTCTACCAGGACCCGAAGTTCACGCCGTCGCTCGCGCAGCGCAGGCTCGTCGAGTCGGGCCGCCTCGGCCGCAAGTCGGGGCACGGCTGGTTCTCGTACGCGGAGGGGGCCGCCCGCCCCGAGCCGCACACCGCGCCGCCCGCGAAGGCGCCGGAGCGGATCACCGTCCGCGGCGATCTGGGACCCGCCCAGCCGCTGGTCGGACTCTTCGAGGCGGCCGGGATCACGGTCCGGCGCAAGAAGGGGCACGGCTTCGTCGAGCTGCCCGGCGGCGTGCAGCTCAGCCTCGCGGACGGCCAGACCTCGGTGGAGTACTACCGCGAGGACATCGTCTACTTCGACCTCTCCGTGGACTACGCGGCCGCGAGCCGGATCGTGCTCTCCGCGCGCGCGGGCGTGGATCCCGACGCGCTCGCCGAGGCCGTGGGTCTGTTCCAGGCGCTCGGCAAGAAGGTCTCCGTGATCGGCGACGTCCCCGGCATGATCGTCGCCCGGACGGTCGCGATGCTGGCCGATCTGGCCGTCGACGCCGTGGACCGCGGCGTCGCCACCGCCGAGGACGTCGACACGGCGATGCGGCTCGGCGTGAACTACCCCGCCGGACCCCTGGAGTGGGCCGCGAAGGTGGGGCACAGGCGGATCTGCGACCTGCTGCGCGAGTTGCACGAGCGCCACCCCGCCGGCCGGTACGCGCCGAGCGCGGGCCTGGTGCGCCGGGGGTACGCCGAGGCAGCGGAGGAGGCGTGATGACGACGGCCAGACGCGACACGTACACCCCCGAGACGCTGCTCTCGGTCGCCGTACGGGTCTTCAACGAGCGCGGGTACGACGGCACGTCGATGGAGCACCTGTCCAAGGCGGCCGGGATCTCCAAGTCCTCGATCTACCACCACGTGGCCGGCAAGGAGGAGCTGCTGCGGCGGGCGGTCAGCCGGGCGCTCGACGGGCTCTTCGCGGTCCTCGACGAGCCGGGGGCCGGGCGCGGCAGGGCCGTGGAGCGGGTCGAGTACGTGACGCGGCGGACGGTCGAGGTGCTGATCGCGGAGCTGCCGTACGTCACCCTGCTGCTGCGGGTCCGGGGCAACACGTCGACCGAGCGGTGGGCGATGGAGCGGCGCAGGGAGTTCGACCACAAGGTCGCCGAACTGCTCAAGGCCGCCGCCGCCGAGGGCGACCTGCGGGCCGACGTGGACATCCGGCTCGCGACCCGGCTCCTCTTCGGCATGATCAACTCGCTGGTGGAGTGGTACCGGCCGCAGCAGGACTCCGCGGCGGAGCGGGAGCAGCTGGCCGAGACCGTCGCCCATCTGGCCTTCGACGGGCTGCGGACGGCCCGCTGAGATCCTTCCCGGCCCGCTGAGCCCTTCCCGGCCCGGTTTCGGCTCTTTTCCTCGGCTCGCTGAGCCCTTCCCCGGCCCTTCTCGGCCCTCTTCGGCCGTTCCCGGCCCTCCTTTGCCGTAACGCCCCGGTGGTCGTCGAGGGCCGGGGCAGCGGCTCAGGGCGTCGGGTCCGTGTTCAGGTCGGTCTCCTCGAAGACCAGCAGGGTGCGGGTGGACAGCACCTCCGGCATGGACTGGAGCCGGGTCAGGACCAGCTCGCGCAGCGTCCTGTTGTCGGGCGTGTGGACGAGCAGCAGGACATCGAAATCACCGCTGACCAGGGCGATGTGCGCGGCGCCCGGCAGCTTTCTGAGCTGCTCGCGCACCGTGCGCCAGGAGTTCTGGACGATCTTGAGCGTGATGTAGGCGGAGGCGCCGTGGCCCGCCCGCTCGTGGTTGACCCGGGCGCTGAAGCCGTGGATCACGCCGTCGTCGATGAGGCGGTTGATGCGCGCGTACGCGTTGGCGCGGGAGACGTGCACCCGCTCGGCCACCGAGCGCACCGAGGCGCGGCCGTCCGTCTGGAGCAGCCGCAGAATGTCGCGGTCGATCGCGTCGAGCGGCCGGGCCGGGGCGGCGTGCGCCGGCGCGCCCCAGGGGGCGCTCAGGACGTCGACGCCCGTCTCCGCACCCACCTCGTCCTCCTCCCCGATCGGAGCCCCGCTCCGGTCGACGGCCATTTGTTCATCCGCCATGTCCCCCCGCCTCTCTCCGCTGGACGACCTGCTCCTATCCCAGGCTGTGGAGAACCGTTTGTCCACAGGCTGGTGGTGCCTGTAGCCAAAATGCCTCCACGACCGAACAATCGGTAGGTGAGGCGCGCCACACTCGCGCCACCCGCCTTCGGGTCTTATGCCCGCTCCCACGAGGAGGTGGACTCGTTGCAACAGCGCAGTTCGACAGTCCAAGAGCCGCCCGGTGCCCCCACCGCCTACCGGCCGACCCCGCCGCCGGCCTGGCAGCCGCGCACCGACCCCGCGCCGCTGCTGCCCGACGCCGAGCCGCTGCGCGTGCTCGGGACGGAAGCCGTGGCCGACGCCGACCCCGCGCTGCTGCGCCGGCTCTACGCGGAGCTGGTCCGCGGCCGCCGGTACAACGCCCAGGCGACGGCGCTGACGAAGCAGGGCCGGCTCGCCGTCTACCCGTCCACCACCGGCCAGGAGGCGTGCGAGGTCGCCGCCGCCCTCGCCCTGGAGGAGCGGGACTGGCTCTTCCCCTCGTACCGCGACACCCTCGCGGCCGTCGCCCGCGGCCTCGACCCCGTGCAGGCCCTGACGCTGCTGCGCGGCGACTGGCACACGGGGTACGACCCGCGTGAGTACCGCGTCGCGCCGCTCTCCACCCCGCTCGCCACGCAGCTGCCGCACGCGGTGGGCCTGGCCCACGCCGCCCGCCTCAAGGGCGACGACGTGGTCGCGCTCGCCATGGTCGGCGACGGCGGCACCAGCGAGGGCGACTTCCACGAGGCGCTGAACTTCGCCGCCGTCTGGCAGGCCCCCGTGGTCTTCCTCGTCCAGAACAACGGCTTCGCGATCTCCGTGCCGCTCGCCAAGCAGACCGCGGCCCCGTCGCTCGCCCACAAGGCCGTCGGGTACGGCATGCCGGGCCGCCTGGTCGACGGGAACGACGCGGTCGCCGTCCACCAGGTGCTGACGGAGGCGGTGGCACGCGCGCGGCGCGGCGGCGGGCCGACGCTCGTCGAGGCGATCACCTACCGGATCGACGCCCACACGAACGCCGACGACGCCACCCGCTACCGCGCGGACGGCGAGGTCGAGACCTGGCGGGCGCACGACCCGATCCAGCTGCTGGAACGGGAACTGACGGAGCGCGGCATCCTCGACGAGGAGGGCCGGCGCGCGGCGGCGGAGGCCGCCGAGACCATGGCGGCGGAGCTGCGCGAACGGATGAACGCCGACCCGGTGCTCGACCCGATGGACCTCTTCGCCCACGTGTACGCGGAGCAGACCGCGCAGCTGCGGGAACAGGCGGCGCAGCTGCGCGCCGAGCTCGATGCCGAGGGTGAGGCGTGATGACGACGGCGACGACGACCGGAGCCGCGGCGGCCGGGGGCGCGGCGAAGCCGAAGCCCGCGACGATGGCGCAGGCGCTCCAGCGCGCCATGCGGGACGCCATGGCCGAGGACCCGACCGTCCACGTGATGGGCGAGGACGTCGGCACGCTCGGCGGTGTCTTCCGGGTGACCGACGGGCTCGCCAAGGAGTTCGGCGAGGAACGCTGCACGGACACGCCGCTGGCCGAGGCGGGCATCCTCGGCACCGCCGTCGGCATGGCCATGTACGGGCTGCGGCCGGTCGTGGAGATGCAGTTCGACGCGTTCGCCTACCCGGCGTTCGAGCAGCTGATCTCGCACGTGGCGCGGATGCGGAACCGGACGCGCGGCGCGATGCCGATGCCGATCGTCATCCGCGTCCCGTACGGCGGCGGGATCGGCGGAGTCGAGCACCACAGCGACTCCTCCGAGGCGTACTACATGGCCACCCCCGGCCTGCACGTCGTCACCCCGGCGACGGTGGACGACGCCTACGGGCTGCTGCGGGCTGCCATCGCCTCCGACGACCCGGTGGTCTTCCTGGAGCCGAAGCGGCTCTACTGGTCGAAGTCCGACTGGTCGCCCGAGGCGCCCACGGCGGTGGAGCCGATCGGGAAGGCGGTCGTCCGCCGGCCCGGCACCAGCGCCACCCTCCTGACCTACGGCCCCTCCGTGCCGGTCTGTCTCGAGGCGGCGGAGGCCGCCACGGCCGAGGGCTGGGACCTGGAGGTCGTCGACCTCCGCTCGCTCGTGCCCTTCGACGACGAGACCGTCGCCGCCTCCGTGCGGCGCACCGGCCGCGCGGTCGTGGTCCACGAGTCGAACGGCTTCGGCGGCCCCGGCGGCGAGATCGCCGCCCGGGTCACCGAGCGCTGCTTCCACCACCTGGAGGCCCCGGTGCTGCGGGTCGCGGGCTTCGACATCCCGTACCCGCCGCCGATGCTGGAGCGGCACCACCTGCCCGGCGTGGACCGGATCCTGGACGCGGTCGCACGGCTGCAGTGGGAGGCGGACAACTGATGGCCCAGGTGCTCGAATTCAAGCTGCCCGACCTCGGCGAGGGGCTCACCGAGGCCGAGATCGTGCGCTGGCTCGTGGCCGTCGGCGACGTCGTCGCGATCGACCAGCCCGTCGTCGAGGTCGAGACGGCCAAGGCGATGGTCGAGGTGCCCTGCCCGTACGGCGGGGTCGTCACCGCGCGGTACGGCGAGGAGGGCACCGAACTCCCCGTCGGCGCCCCGCTCCTGACGGTCGCCGTGGGCGGCACGGGCGCGCCGGAGGAGCTCGCGCAGGCGGCGCCGGAAGCGGCCCCCACCGCGGGCGGGGCCGCCGCCGAGACCGCGGTCTCCTCGGAGTATTCGGGCAACGTGCTCGTCGGGTACGGGACGGCGGGACCCGCCGCCCGACGCCGACGGGTACGCCGTGAGAACCCGGCCGTCGCGCAACCCACGCCCGCTGCGACGGCCGTCCCCACCCCCACCCCCACCCCCGCGCCCGCGGTGGTGCACGACGGTCCCGTGCCGGTGATCTCCCCGCTCGTGCGCAAGCTCGCCCGCGACGGCGGGCTCGACCTGCGGAAGGTCCCGGGCTCGGGGCCGGAGGGGCTGATCCTGCGGGCGGACGTGGAGCGGGCCCTCGCGGAGCTGGGCCGTCCGGCCGCCGCCGCGGAGACCGCGCAGGCGCCCGCCCCGCAGGCCGCCGCCCCTGTGACCGCGGCCGCCGGCGAGCGGATTCCGCTGCGCGGGGTCCGGGGCGCCGTCGCGGACAAGCTGTCCCGGAGCCGGACGGAGATCCCGGACGCGACCTGCTGGGTCGACGCCGACGCGACCGAGCTGATGGCGGCGCGGGCGGCGATGAACGCGGCGGGCGGGCCGAAGATCTCGCTCCTCGCCCTCCTCGCCCGGATCTGCGTGCACGCCCTGTCCCGCTTCCCGGAGCTCAACTCCACGGTGGACACGGCGGCCCGCGAGATCGTGCGACTGCCTTCCGTGCACCTGGGCTTCGCGGCCCAGACCCCGCGCGGGCTCGTCGTCCCCGTGGTCAGGGACGCGGGCGGCCGCACGGCCGAGTCGCTGACCGAGGAGTTCGCGCGGCTCACCGAGGCGGCCCGGCAGGGGGCGATCACCCCGGCCGATCTGACCGGGGGCACGTTCACCCTCAACAACTACGGGGTGTTCGGCGTCGACGGCTCCACGCCGATCGTCAACCACCCCGAGGCGGCCATGCTGGGCGTCGGCCGGATCATCCCCAAGCCCTGGGTGCACCAGGGCGAGCTGGCTGTCCGTCAGGTCGTGCAGCTGTCGCTCACCTTCGACCACCGCGTCTGCGACGGCGGCACGGCGGGCGGCTTCCTGCGGTACGTCGCGGACTGCGTCGAGCAGCCGGCGGTGCTCCTCCGGACGGTCTGACCCGGCAGGACGACCGCGCGGACGGCCCCCGGGAAGGGCCGGTCCGCGCGGTCCCGCCGGTCCGGGGGGGCGCGCGGTCCCGCCGGTCCGTGGGACCCGGGCTCCCGCCGGTCCGTGCCGTTCGGGCTTCCCCCGGTCCGTGGGCCCGGGCTCCCGCCGTGCCGCGGGCTCGGGCTCCTGCCGGTCCGTGGGGGCTCGTCCGGGGTGGTCCCGTTCGGTCCGTCTCCGTGGGTGAGACGGGCCGGGCGGACGCCTACCGGCGCGGCCCATACTGCTGGGGTGACCACCGCATACGACACCGTCGTGCTCGCCGGCGGCTCCGCCCGGCGCCTCGGCGGGGCCGACAAACCCGGCGTACGGGTCGGGGGCCGGGCCCTCCTCGACCGGGTCCTCGCCGCCTGCCCCGAGGCGGAGCTGACCGTGGTCGTCGGCGACCCCCGCCCCACGCTCCGCCCCGTCCTGTGGACCAGGGAGGAGCCCCCCGGCGGGGGGCCGCTGGCGGCGCTCGGTGCCGGAACGCGCGAAACCGGGGCGGACGTGCTGGTCGTCCTCTCCGCCGACCTGCCCTTCCTAGGCGACGACACCGTCCCCCGCCTGCTGACCGCGCTCGCCACCGAGCCCGGAGCCGAGGCCGCGCTCCTCACCGACGCCGAGGGCCGGGACCAGCCGCTCGTCGCCGCCTACCGGGCCGGTCCACTGCGGTGGACACTCGACGAACTCGCCCGCACCCACGGTGATCTCGCCCACCTGCCCCTCCGGAACCTCACCCGCGGCCTGCGGCTCACCCGGGTCACCGCAGGCCCCCTCGCCTCCTTCGACTGCGACACCTGGGAGGACATCGCCACCGCCCGCGCCCGCATCAGGGAGCATGGGACCGTGCTGGACGAATGGATCACCGCAGTCAAGGACGAGCTGGGCATCGAGCTGGACGTCGACACCGGCGTGCTGCTCGACCTGGCCCGTGACGCCGCCCACGGAGTGGCGCGGCCCGCCGCGCCCCTGACGACCTTCCTGGTCGGCTACGCGGCGGCGCTCGCCGTCACCGAAGGGAGGGGCGGCGGACCCGAGGCCGTCGTCGAGGCCGCCCGCAAGGCGGCCGCCCTGGCGGAGCGCTGGGCCGCCGAGCCGAACGAGGCCGGATGACGCCCGAGGCACCCGCCCCGGCCCCGGAAGCCGCCACGGGCGCTCCCGGGGCCGCGCCGCGCCCGCACCACCGCGCCACCCCCTGGCCCGAGGCCCGTGACGCCGCCGCCCGAGCCGGGGCCGCTGTCCGCACCGGCCGGGTCCCGGTCGGGGTTCCGCTCGGCCGGGCGCTCGGCCGGACCCTCGCCGCACCGCTCCTCGCGCTCACCGACCTGCCCTCCTTCGACACCTCGGCCATGGACGGCTGGGCGGTCGCGGGCCCCGGTCCCTGGGCGGTACGGGAGGAGGGCGCCGTCCTCGCGGGACACGCGCCCGCCGCCGCCCTCGCCGACGGGGAGGCCGTCAGGATCGCCACCGGCGCCCGCGTCCCGCACGGGACGACCGCCGTGCTGCGTACCGAGCACTCCCGCACCGAGCACTCCGGCACCGAGCCGACGGCCCGGCCGAGCGCCGGAGCCGGCCCCGAAACGGCCGCCGCCCCGGCCGCAGGAGCCCCGACCACCGCCGCTCCGACCACCGCCGCTCCGGCCGGGCCCCCCGGCGGGCTCCTGCTGCACGCGTTGCGCGAGGTCGTCGACCGGCAGGACATCCGCCCCCGGGGCCAGGAGTGCCGTACCGGCGACGTCCTGCTGCCCGCGGGCACCGAGGTGACGCCCGCCGTCCTCGGCCTCGCCGCGGCCGCCGGATACGACGAACTCGCCGTACGGCCCCGCCCCCGGGTCGAGGTCCTCGTCCTCGGCGACGAACTGCTCACCGCGGGCCTGCCCCACGAGGGCCTCATCCGCGACGCGCTCGGCCCCATGCTCGGCCCATGGCTGGAGGCGCTCGGCGCCGAAGTCCTCGCCACCCGACGCGTCGGCGACGACGCCGAAGCGCTCCACGCGGCGGTCACCGGCTCCGCCGCCGACCTCGTCGTCACCACCGGGGGCACCGCCGCAGGCCCGGTGGACCACGTCCACCGGGTCCTCGGCACGGCGGGCGCCACCCTCCTCGTCGACGGGGTCAAGGTCCGCCCCGGCCACCCCATGCTCCTCGCCGACCTCGGCGACGGCCGCCACCTCGTGGGGCTGCCCGGGAATCCGCTCGCCGCCGTCTCCGGGCTCCTCACCCTCGGGGCGCCCCTGCTCGCCGCGCTCGCCGGAGGCGCCGCCCCGGCCTCGTACCGCGCACCCGTGCACGACGAGGTGCACGGGCACCCGTACGACACCCGGCTGGTTCCGGTCGTCCACCGGGGCGGCGCGGCGGTGCCGCTGCACTACAACGGACCGGCCATGCTGCGCGGCATCGCCACCGCCGACGGCCTCGCCGTCGTACCGCCTGGCGGCGCGCAGGCCGGGCAGGAGCTGGACATCCTCGATCTTCCGTGGCCGACGGCGGCGGGGGCCGCCGCGGCACAAGGAGCGTGTTTCACGTGAAACTTCCCAGTCGTGACGTCATGGCCCGCCAAGCCGACGAGAAACTCGCCGTCTCGCGGATCCAGCTGCCGCGTCGGGTCGTCGAGAAGCCGCTGCGCCAGGTCACCAAGCGCCTGCTCATGGCGCTCGCCGTCCTCGCCCTCACGGTGCTCATCGTGTACGTCGACCGCGACGGCTACCACGACAACGCCAACGAGACCGTCGACCTCCTCGACTGCGTCTACTACGCCACCGTGACGCTCTCCACCACCGGATACGGCGACATCGTCCCGTACAGCGACTCGGCGAGGCTCGTCAACATCCTGCTGGTCACGCCCCTGCGCGTGCTGTTCCTGATCATCCTGGTCGGCACCACTCTCGAGGTCCTCACCGAACGGACCCGGGAGGAGTGGCGGCTGAACCGCTGGAGGTCCACCTTGCGCGACCACACTGTCATCGTCGGCTTCGGGACGAAGGGGCGGTCCGCGATCCAGACGCTCTGCGCCACCGGTCTGCGCAAGGACCAGATCGTCATCGTCGACCCCTCCAACAAGGTCATCGAGGCCGCGAACGCCGACGGGTTCGTCGGCGTCATCGGCGACGCGACCCGCAGTGACGTCCTGATCCGCGCCGAGGTGCAGAAGGCCCGCCAGATCGTCATCGCCACCCAGCGCGACGACACCGCCGTCCTGGTCACGCTGACGGCCCGGCAGCTCAACCGGGGCGCGAAGATCGTCGCCGCCGTCCGGGAGGAGGAGAACGCGCCCCTGCTCCGCCAGTCCGGCGCGGACGCCGTCATCACCAGCGCCAGCGCCGCCGGCCGTCTCCTGGGCCTCTCCGTGCTGAGCCCCAGCGCCGGCACCGTCATGGAGGACCTGATCCAGCAGGGTTCCGGCCTCGACCTCGTCGAGCGGCCGGTGACCAAGGCCGAGGTCGGCAAGGGCGTCCGGGAGACCGAGGACCTGGTGATCACCGTCCTGCGCGGCCACCGGCTCCTCGGCTACGACGACCCGGCGGCCAGCCCGCTCCAGGCCCTGGACCGGGTGATCACCATCGTCCGCGCCGCGTCGGTTACACCGCTCACCACGCCTCCGGAGGACTGAGACACCTCCCGGCCAACTGCCGGGAGTAGCCTCGCCGCCATGCATGCGATCACGATTCCGGAACCCGGCGGCCCCGAGGCCCTCGTCTGGGCCGAGGTGCCCGATCCCGTGCCCGGCGAGGGCGAGGTCCTCGTCGAGGTGGTGGCCAGCGCCGTCAACCGCGCCGATCTGCTCCAGCGGCAGGGCTTCTACGACCCGCCGCCGGGCAGCTCCCCCTACCCCGGCCTGGAGTGCGCGGGGCGGATCACCGCGCTCGGGCCGGGCGTCTCCGGCTGGTCGGTCGGCGACGAGGTGTGCGCGCTGCTCGTGGGCGGCGGCTACGCGCAGCGGGTCGTCGTCCCCGTCGGCCAGCTCCTGCCGGTCCCGGAGGGCGTCGACCTGGCCACCGCCGCCGCGCTCCCCGAGGTCGCCTGCACGGTCTGGTCCAACGTCTTCATGATCGCCCATCTGCGGCCGGGCGAGACGCTGCTCGTGCACGGCGGGGCGAGCGGCATCGGCACGATGGCGATCCAGCTGGCCAAGGCGATCGGCGCCCGGGTCGCGGTGACGGCCGGGGGCCCCGAGAAGCTGGCCCGCTGTGCCGAGCTGGGTGCCGACATCCTCATCGACTACCGCGAGCAGGACTTCGTCGAGGAGCTGGCCAAGGCGACGGACGGGGCGGGCGCGGACGTCATCCTCGACATCGTCGGCGCGAAGTACCTGGAGCGGAACGTGAAGGCGCTGGCCGTCAACGGCCGGCTCGTGATCATCGGGCTCCAGGGCGGGGTGAAGGGCGAGCTCAACCTGGGCGCCCTGCTCGCCAAGCGGGCCGCCGTCATGGCGACTACCCTGCGCTCCCGGCCGCTGCACGAGAAGGCGGCGATCGTCGCCGCCGTACGGGAACACGTCTGGCCGCTGATCGGGGCCGGGACGGTCCGGCCGGTCGTCGACCGCACGGTGCCGATGCCGGAGGCGGCCGAGGCCCACCGGGCCCTCGAATCGGGCAGCCACGTCGGCAAGGTCCTGCTCCTCGCGCCCGGACGGGACTGACCCCACCCGGTACACCACGAGGCCCGGTACGCCAAGGGGCCCGGCCGCACCCGCAGGTGCGTCCGGGCCCCGTCCCTACCGTCGGCGTCTAGAGGTACGGGCCCGAGCGGATCGCGTGTCCGCTGCCGTGGTCGTCGTCATCGTCGTGCGAACCGCCGGGCGGCAACGCTCGGCGCATCTGCTCCAGTTGGGCGCGCGCCGCCATCTGCTGGGCGAACAGCGCGGTCTGGATGCCGTGGAAGAGGCCTTCCAGCCAGCCGACCAACTGGGCCTGGGCGATCCGCAGTTCCGCCTCGGACGGAATGGCCTCGTCGGTGAACGGGAGCGAGAGGCGCTCCAGTTCCTCGACGAGCTCCGGTGCGAGACCGTCCTCCAGCTCCTTCACCGAGCTGGCATGGATGTCCTTGAGCCTGACGCGGCTGGCCTCGTCGAGAGGGGCCGCCCGAACTTCCTCCAGAAGCTGCTTGATCATGCTGCCGATGCGCATGACCTTCGCAGGCTGCTCGACCATTTCCGTCACAGGGACCTCGCGGGATTCGTCGTCACCCTGGGTGCCGCCGAGTGCCATTCCGTCCTGTCCCACGACGAGGACCTGGGGGCTCTCCGGCGACCTGTCATTCCTCGGCATCTCCATGCCGCCATTCTCTCGCACACACGCGTCACGAGAGGGTGTGCCCCCGGAGGGGGGTGATCCACCCTCCTCCGGGGGCACAGGACGGCAACGAAGACCGTCAGGTCGCCGCGCGCCGGGCCACGGCCCCGCGCGAGCGCGTCACCAGGGCGGCGAGCAGCGCGGCGCCGAGCGGGACGGCGACGAGCAGGACGGCGAGCGTCTCCCAGGGGATGACGATCGGCACGTACGGCGGGGTGAGGTCGGTGGACCAGCCCTGTGCGACGTTCTCCGTGTGGAAGCGGAGCGCCTCGCGTTCCTGGGTGAGCCGGAGCCCGATCGCGGGCAGGACGCCCGTGGCCGAGCCGAGGACGACGCCCATCGCGGCGACGACACCGCACTGGAAGCCGCTGAGGGTACGGCGCACCCGGGGCGGGGCGCCGACGGCCGCGAGGGTCTTGAGGTCGGCCTCGGCGTCGGCCTGGGCGAGGCCGGTGGCGATGCCGGCGGCGCCGACGGTGACCAGACCGGCGAAGACGGCCAAGGAGAGCAGGACGATGCCGTCCTTGCTGACGAAGCCCTCCTCGACGTGGACCTCGGCGGAGCCGCCGAGCTTGGCGAGTTCGGCGTCGAGCTTCTGGCGCTGCTCGGAGCCGGGCAGCTCGTCGGTGCTGTAGAACGAGCCGACCGGGACCGTGGCGAGCCCGGCGGCCTTGGCGGTGGCCGGGGTCATCAGGGCCTGGAGGCCGTACGTCCGCGCGTCGGTCGTGGCGACGTAGGCCGGGACGGGGCTGACCTTGCCGGGGGCGGGGAGGTTCTTCTCCATCGCCTTGTCGGCGGCGGCCGTGTCGGTGATCTGCTTGATGCCGACGGTGCCGCTCTTCGCGTCGACGTACGGCCGGTGGAAGGCGACGATCTTCCCTTCCGCGAGCGCCTTCTCCGCGCCGGGGTCGCGGATGCCGAGGACCTTCAGGAGCGTGGCGTCGCCGACGAGGACTCCCGCGTCGACGTTGACGCCGCCGTAGTCGACCTCCTTGCAGCGCCAGTCCTCGCTGAGCATCTGGCGCCGCTGCGCGGGCGTGTACCGCTCCGCGGGGTCGGCGCCGCCGGGGACGTACACGTTGAGCGGGCACTCGTTGGCCTTGGGGACGACGACCTCGTACCGGCCGCAGCCGGGGCCGCCACCCCAGGGCGGGCAGCCGGGCTTGCCGACCTGGACGCGTGCGACGTCGGCGCGGGCGTCGACGGGGACGTACCGCTGGATCGTCTCGCGGACCGCCGGAAGGTCGCGGCCGCCCTCCTCCATGACGAGGGCGGAGACGGCGCCGTGCGGCAGCATCGCCGTGTACTCGGCCCGGCTCTGGGCGTCCGCGCTCACCCCGTACGTGGAGACGGCGACCGTGCCCGCGACGGCGGCGAGGACGGCGGCGACGGCCGGCGCCGTACGGCCCCGGTTGCGGACGGCGTCGCGCAGCGCGAGGCGCGGGGCGAGCGGCAGCCAGCGGCCGGTGCGGCCGAAGAGGCCGACGAGGGCGGGGGTCATCGCGACGACGCCCAGTTCGGCGAGGGCGGAGCCGCCGGCCACGATGATGAACTGGTCGCTGACCACGGAGCCGTAGAGGGCGATCGCACCGCCGAGGAGGACGGCGCCGAGGCCGACGAGGGGGAGCACCCGGTTGCTGCGACGGATGCCGCGCCGGCCGGTGAGCGAGGCGAGGACGGTCTGCCGCGAGGCCGTGACGGCCGGGACGACCGCGGCGAGCAGACCGGTCAGGACGGCGAGCAGGGCGATGCCGAGCAGTTCCAGGGGCCGGACGTCGAAGGCGCCGAACCGCTGGCCCATGAGGCCTTCGAGCCAGGGTTCCAGAGCGAGCGTCAGGACCACGGCCAGGACGGTGCCGACGACGGCCGAGGCGACGCCGATGACCAGGCCGCCGCTGAGCACGATGGCGCGGATGTGGCTGCGGGCACCGCCGTTGGCGCCGACGAGACCGAGCTGGCGGCGCGAGCGGCGGGCGCCGACCGCGAAGGCGGGCCCCGCGAGCAGGCAGATCTCCAGCATCGCCAGACCGACGACCGTGCCGATGACCGTCATCTCGGCGGCGTCGGCGGCCGGGCTGGACTCGTAGGAGCCCCAGTAGTCGACCTGGTAGAGCGGGACCTCGGAGTCGGCGGGCGGGTCGAGGACGACCGCCCGCGAGAGGACGCTCACGCCCTTGGTGTTGATCTGCTGCACCGTGTTCCACGTGAAACCACCGCTGTGCTTCACGAGGTAGTGCGTGGAGGTCTCGGGGGCGGGGATGCCGGTCTTCTCGACGGCCTTCGCGTACGGGGCGAGGAAGGCACCGGGCAGCGCGTTGACCTGGTCGGTGTTGAGCGCGTCGGGAAGTTCGTAGGAGCCGACGATCCGGTACGGGCGGTCGAAGTTGCGGGCGGAAACGGTGGAACCGACCGTCAGACCGCTGGTCTCCAGGAAGTGCGAGGTGGCGATGACCTCGTCGGCCTTCTCCGGGAAGCGTCCGTCGAGGAGCGTCATGATGCCGCGGGCGACGGGGTCGCCCGCCTTCAGCTCACGGACCTCGGTCTGGAGCAGGCCGTGGCGCGTGGTCAGCTTCGCGCCGCCGGTGGTGTCGGTGAGGACGGTGGAGCCCGCCGGGATGACCTTGGTGACGTCGGTGGGGCCGTTCGGCCAGGCCTCGTCGTCGCCCGGCTCCCTGGCCGGGGCGTAGTTGTCGGCGTTCGGCGACTGCAGGATCGGGGTGCCGCCCATGTGGGCGTCCCGGAGGACGGCGTCGGCGGTACCGAGCGTCCGCTCCAGCCGTTCGGCGGGGGACAGCTCGGAGGTGCGGTAGGTCAGGTCGAAGGCGCTGACGCCCAGGATGGGCAGGGCGATCATCGCGAGGACGAGGGAGCTGCGGCCCTTGGCGCGCCAGGCGTCGCGCCGGGCTATGCGGATCGCGGCCCGCCAGGAGTGGAACCAGGTCTTCACCGCTCTGCCACCTGGCCCTGACCGGTGAGGAGGGAGTCGGCCTCGCTGCGCACGGTCTGGTCGACGATGGCGCCGTCGCGGAGGAACACGACCCGGTCGGCCCAGGCGGCGAACCGCGGCTCGTGGGTGACGAGGACGCCGGCGGCGCCCGCGTCGCAGCGGGCGCGGAGCAGGGCGAGGACGGACTCGCCGGTCTCGGAGTCCAGCGCGCCGGTCGGTTCGTCGGCGAGGACGAGACGGCGGTCGCCGACGAGGGCGCGGGCGATGGCGACGCGCTGCTGCTGGCCGCCGGACATCTCGTCGGGGAAGCGGTCGGCGAGGTGCCCGAGGGACATCTCCTCCAGGGAGGCGAGGGCCTCGACGCGGGCCTTGCGGGCGGAGACGCCGTCGAGCTCGCGGGGCAGGGCCACGTTCTCGGCGGCGGTGAGGGCCGGGATGAGGTTGTAGTCCTGGAAGACGTAGCCGATGCTGCGGCGGCGCAGGGCCGCGAGCTCCTTGAGGCCGGCGGTGGTGATGTCGGTGTCCTCCACGATCACCCGGCCGGAGCTGGGGGTGTCGAGACCGCCCGCGATCGTGAGGAGCGTGGACTTGCCGGAGCCCGACGGGCCCATGACGGCGACGAGTTCACCCGGGTAGACGGCGAGGTCGATGCCGCGCAGGGCATGCACCTCGGTGGCACCCGAGCCGTGGACCCGGGTCAGGTTCTGAAGTTGCAGGACGGGCTGCTGTGTGGACATGGAGGGGTCCCCCTTGGTCGTACGCGGCGGTCGGCCGGGTACGGAGCGAGCGGTGAACGGTGGGCGGGGTGGGGTGCCGGGCGGTGTGCGCCCGGGGAGTCAGTGGGTGCCCGGCTCCGCCGCGCCGGACCGGACGGTCGGCGGCGTGACGGCGGTGGTGGGCGTGGCAGCGGTCGTGCGCGCGTCGGCGCTCGGGGCCGCGGTGGCGCTCGGGGCCTTGGCCGTGGCCGTCGTGGTGGCCGTGGCCGTCGTGGAGAGGCGGATCAGCCGGGACTCGCAGTGGTCGAGCCAGCGGGCCTCGGCCTCGGTCTGGAAGATCAGCTGTTCCAGGACCAGGAGCCAGGCCACGTCGTCCCGCTCCCGGGAGCCGCCGCCCTCGACGGCGGCGAGGGCCTGGGCCTTGAGCCGGGTGTAGTCCTGCATCGCCTTGACGGTGTGCCGGCGCTGCGACTGGATGACCTCGCGGATGTCGACGCCCGGCGCCCCCACGGCCATGGCGAGCTTGATGGCCAGCTCGTCACGGGCCGGGCTGGTGCGGTCGACCGGCTTCTCGAACCAGGCGCGCAGCTCGGCGCGGCCGCTGTCGGTGATCACGTAGAGCGCGTGGCCCGCCGGGTCCTCACCGTCCTGGACGACCATGCCGTCGCGCTCCAGCCGGCTCAGGGTCGTGTACACCTGGCCGACGTTGAGCGGCCAGGTGGAGCCGGTGCGGGACTCGAACTCCGTACGGAGCTGGGAGCCGTAGCGCGGGCCGCGTTCGAGGAGGGCGAGGAGCCCGTGGCGGATCGACATACCGAGTATGTATACCGGGTATGTCGAGCCGGGCAACCGTCGTATGAGGGACGGGGAGGGTCCCCCACAAGGGGGACCGGGCCGCGCGCCGGGGGCTCAGCGCCGCCGCATCCGCAGCCCCAGGAACCCGATGCCGAGCCCCATGAGGACCACGCCCACGCCCAGGGTGAGGACGGGAATGCGCTGGTCGGAGAGGGTGGGCGCGGAGTCCATCGCCATGTCGGGAGCCCCGGCGGGACGACTGGCGGGAGCCGCCTCGGGACGGGCGGCCTCCTCCTCACGTACCGCCGCCCCCTCCTCGTCCGCCCGCTCCTCGGCGCCGTCGGCTGTTGCAGTTTCGGTACGAGGGGGCTCGGCGGCCGGAGCCGTGGCGCTCGCCGGGGGGCTCGGCTCATCGGGCCGTCCGGGCCTTTCGCGGCCCGCCCCGGCAGGGCGTCCGGCGAGGGAGGCGGAGCCGGTGGGCGTGGGCGCGTCGGTGGGCCCGGCGGCGGCGCTCCCCGAGGCCGGGCCGGTCGTGCCGCCGCCCGACGCGGACGGGGCGGGCGAGCCGGAGGGGCCGGACGCGCCGGGCCCGCCGGACCCGCCGGACCCACCGGTTCCGCTCGGGGAGCCGGACGGCGCGGAGGGCGCGGGCGGCCCGGGGTGGCCCGGCACGGGGCCACCGGGCGTATGCGTCCCGCCCGGTACGACGGACGGGGTGGCCGCAGGGCGCGTGGCCGCCGGACCCGTGGCGGAGGGGAGCGGAGTGCCGGTGGTGGAGGGGGCGGAAGGAGTGACCGTGACGCCCGCCCGGGTGTCTCCGGGCGGCGGCGCGCCGTGCCCGGGGGGCGCGGCGCCCACGACGAGCGCCCAGCCGGCCACGCAGCAGAACGCACAGGAGAAGGCGCCGGAGAAGGCCCCGGAGAAGGCGCCGGAGAACGCAGAGGAGAAGGCGCGGGAGAGCGCGCGGGTGAACGTGCAGGCGAGCGCCGGGCGCGGGGCCCGCGCCCGGGCCCTGCGGAGTGCTGGAGTCACCGGGTGACCCCCCTCCCGTACCGAACCGCCACGATGGTTGCCTCAGCGTAGGCACGGACTCACAATTCCGGCATCCCGGACGATTCGGCCGGAGGTGAGGCGCGTGAGGCGCGTGAGGCGCGTGAGGCGCGTGGAGCGCACGGGGGAGCTTCAGGCGAGGCCCGCGAGCCCCCCGCCCCGCCCCCGCCGCCCCCGTCCCCGCCTCCCGGCGCGTTACTGCGGCGGGTTGCCCGTCGAGATCTTCAGGGTGAACTCGGCGTCCTCGGCGGTGATGTCCTCGCCGGCCGGCGGGTACTGCTCCAGGACCGTGTCCTCGCCGTACGTCGCCTCGTCGACCGGGGTCTGCGTCATGATCTTCCAGCCCGCGGCCTGCACGCACGCCTGCACCGACGTGAAGTTCTTGTAGGTGAAGTTCGGCACCTCGAACTTGTTCGGGTCCTCGCTGGACTCCGAGGGCTGGGTGCACTTCTTGATGTCGATCGTCTTGGTCAGGTCCGGGCCCTTGTGCCCCGGCGCCGCCGTCTGCTGCTGCCCGTCCGTGCCGCCGGCGCCGCTGTGGGTGCCGCCGTTGGTCGCCTCCGTGCCCGGGTCGTCCTTCTGGTTGAGCGCGACGACCAGGCCGCCGACGGCCAGCAGGGCGACGACGATCGCGCCGACGAGGACCGGGGTGTTGCGGCGCGAGCCGGAGCCGCCGCCGGACGCCACGGGCGCCGGGGTCGGCGCGTACGGGGCGGGCGCCGGGGTCTGGTAGGCCGAGGGGGCGGGTGTGGGCGCCTGCGGGTAGCCGTACGCCGGGCCGGGCGCGGGCGTCGCGTGCCCGTACGGACCCGGCTGCGGGTGCGGCGTCTGCGGCATGTACGGCTGCTGCACGCCGTGCGGGCCCGACGGAAGGCCGGACTGCGGGCCCGAGTGCGGGCCGGGCGGCGGGGTCTGGCCGACCGGCGGGAAGACCGCCGAACCGACGCCGGAGCCGCTCTGCACGGGGCCGCCCGCGACGATCACCGGTGCGCCGGTCTGCCCGGCCGAGAGGACCCGCAGGCACTCGTCGCGCATGGCGACCGCGCTCGGGAACCGCTCGTTCGGGTTCTTCCGCAGGGCGCGGGCGACGAGCGCGTCCATCGCCGGCGTCACCGACCGGTTGATGGAGGAGGGCGCGGCCGGCTCCTCCTGCACGTGCGCGTAGGCGATGGCGAGCGGCGAGTCGGCGTCGAACGGCAGCCGGCCCGTCAGCAGCTGGAACAGCATGATGCCGACCGAATAAAGGTCGGAGCGGGCGTCGACGGCCCGCCCGAGGGCCTGCTCGGGGGAGAGGTACTGGGGGGTGCCGACGACCATGCCGGTCTGCGTCATCGAGGTGACACCGGACTGCATGGCCCGCGCGATGCCGAAGTCCATGACCTTCACGACACCGCGCTTGGTCACCATCACGTTGCCGGGCTTGATGTCCCGGTGGACCAGGCCCATCTCGTGGCTGGCCTCCAGGGCCGCGAGCACGTCGCCGGTGACCTTCAGGGCCTTGTCGGCCGGCATCGCGCCGTACTGCCGCACGTCGTCGGCGAGCACGGAGCCGAGCGGCTGCCCCTCGACGTACTCCATGACGATGTACGGCATGAGGCCACCGTCGAGGGTGTCCTCGCCGGTGTCGAAGACCGAGACGATGTTGGTGTGGGAGAGCTTGGCGACGGCCTGGGCCTCGCGCCGGAACCGCTCCCGGAACGACTGCTCGCGGCCGAGCTCCGTGTGGAGCGTCTTGATCGCGACCTGGCGGTCGAGGGCGGAGTCGTACGCCAGGTACACCGACGCCATCCCGCCCTCGCCGAGCAGGTCGCGCAGCTGATAGCGGCCGCCCGCGACCGAACCGCCCGCATAGCGGCCCGAAGCGCCGTCCTGGCTCATCTGTAGCTCCCCCTACTACGCGCGCGTGGCGGCGTCGATCCGGATTTTCCTGGCCAAGTCTGCCCCAGGCCCCCGACACGTCAAGCCGGGTGCCCGTTCCGTGACCCTCCGCACAAGAAGCGTCCTGGAAGCGTTATGGGAATCGCACCGGATTTGCACAGGCGTACGTGGAGGGGGTGGGATGGCCTGTCCATCCCGGACCGTGATGTCGTACGGAGCCTGTAGCGTGACGACTGGACACGGCACGACATGACGACGGCGAGGACTGATGGCACCCGAATCCGGAGCAGGCGGCGGTGTGTCGGACGCGGGAGCTGAGTCCTGGGGCGTCGGCGGCGTCGTCGGTGACGGGCGCTACCGCCTGACGCACCGTCTGGGACGCGGCGGCATGGCCGAGGTGTTCGCCGCGGAGGACGTGCGGCTCGGACGCACGGTGGCCGTCAAGCTGCTCCGCGCCGACCTCGCGGAGGACCCGGTCTCCAAGGCCCGTTTCACGCGCGAGGCGCAGTCCGTCGCGGGGCTGAACCACCACGCGATCGTGGCCGTGTACGACTCCGGCGAGGACGTCGTCGGCGGCCGTTCCGTGCCGTACATCGTGATGGAGCTCGTCGAGGGCCGCACCATCCGCGACCTCCTCGTGAGCGCCGAGGCGCCCGGCCCCGAGCAGGCGCTCATCATCGTCTCCGGCGTCCTGGAGGCGCTGGCCTACTCGCACCAGCACGGCATCGTGCACCGTGACATCAAGCCGGCGAACGTCATCATCACGCACTCCGGCGCCGTGAAGGTCATGGACTTCGGCATCGCCCGCGCGCTGCACGGCGCGCAGTCGACGATGACGCAGACCGGCATGGTCATGGGCACCCCCCAGTACCTCTCCCCCGAGCAGGCGCTCGGCAAGGCCGTCGACCACCGCTCCGACCTGTACGCGACGGGCTGTCTGCTCTACGAACTGCTCGCGCTGCGGCCGCCGTTCACCGGCGAGACGCCGCTGTCGGTCGTCTACCAGCACGTCCAGGACACCCCGGTCCCGCCGTCCGACGTGGCGCAGGGCGCCCCGCCGGAGCTCGACGGCCTGGTGATGCGCTCGCTCGCGAAGGACCCCGACGACCGCTTCCAGAGCGCCGAGGAGATGCGCGGGCTCGTCCAGTACGGGCTGCAGATGCTCCAGTCGCAGGGCGGCCACACCGGCACGTGGAACACCGGCCCGGTGGAGGTGCAGCACGACGGCGGGCACACGCCCGTCGGCGGCATGGCCGCCACGACCGCCATGGGCCACCCGATGCACGGCGAGACAGCGCAGCGCCCGATCCTGCCGCCGATGAACCCGAACGACGGCGGGTACGACGGCTACGACGGCGGTACGGGCGGGACCGGCGGCTACGGCCAGGGCGGTGCCCACGGGCAGGGCGGCGGCAGGGGCGGCCGCGGCAAGGTGGCGCTGTTCATGGCGCTGGCGCTGGTCGCGGTCGTCGCGGGCGTCGTCTTCGCCATCCAGAAGGCGGGGGACGCGGGCGGCAAGAAGCCGTCGCCGACGCCGACCGTCAGCAACTCCCCGTCGACGGCGTCGCAGGAGCCGACCGCCTCGGAGGAGCCCAGCGAGGAGCCCTCCCAGGACCCCGGCACCTCCTCCGGCGGCCAGACGCAGGAGCCGTGGAACCCGCCGACGAACACGTACACGACGCCGCCGCCGAGCACCGAGCCGACGCCGACGGACAGCGGCACGCCGACGGACCCGACGAGCGAGCCGACGACCGCGCCGCCGACGACGACGCCGCCCACGACCGCCACGACGACGGCGCCGCAGACGCCGCCGCCGGACGACTCGAGCGGCGGCAACGGCGGCGAGCCGACGGCGACGGCCGACCCCGGCGGCGGCGAGAACGGCTGACGGCCCGGACCTGTCGCGTCCGGGCCGCGTGGCCCGTTCCGGCCGCTCGTTCAGTCCGCGAAGGCGTCGCGGACCGCCTCGTACTCCCTCGTCCACCACACCGCCAGGGCCGACACCGCGGGAAACTGCGGGTCGGCCCTGCGGTCGTGCAGCTGGTAGCGCCAGCGCAGGGTCCAGAAGTCGTTGAGCCGCTCCCACCACACCCGATGGGCCGCGGCGGCCAGCTCGGCGCCGTCGGCGCCCGTCGCGCGCCGGTACGCCCGCGCGTACGCCCGGACCTTCCCGAGCGCCAGCTGTCCCCCCGGCCGTACGAAGAAGATCGCGGCGGCCCTGACCGCCTCCTCGGCCCGGGGGCGGGCCCCCAGCCGGTCCCAGTCGACGATCGCGGCGGGCTCGGCGCCCCGGTAGAGCACGTTCAGGGGGTGGAAGTCGCCGTGCACCCAGCCGGAGGCCGCGGCGGGCGGCGGCCGGTGGTGGGCGTGCTGGGCGAGGAGCCGACGGCGCTCCCTCAGCCGGTGCTCGGCGAGCGCGTCGAAGCTGTCGCGGGGCCGGTGGGCGCGGGCGAGGCGGATCAGCTCGTCGATGACCTGGAAGGTGTCCTCGGGGCGGGCGCTCTCGTGCCGGTCGCCGGGCGCCGCGTCCATGACCCGGTCCAGGCACGTGTGGACGCGCCCGAGGAGGGCGCCGAGACGGCGGGAGCCGCGGGGGGAGAGCTGGGCGCCGTCACGGTGCCGGCCGTCGACCCACGGGTGCAGGGCGTAGCAGCGGCCGCCGATGACGGCGACGGTGCGGCCCCCGCTGTCGGCGAGCGGCGGCGCGACGGGCAGGCCGAGGGCGTGCAGGCGCTGGGTGGCCCGGTGCTGGCGGGCGATGGTGGCGCGGTCGGCGGTGGGCGCGTCGAGGTGCTGCTTCAGGAAGTAGGCCCCCCGCGTGGTGGCGAGGCGGTAGCCGCGGTTGAGCAGGCCCTCGGTCACGGGGCGGCAGGAGAGCGGTTCGCCCGCCTGGGTGTAGCGGCGCAGCAGGGCGGCGACGGGCACCGGTGGAGCGGAGGTTGCAGATGAGCGCGGCACTCCGCAGATGTTAGATCACGCTGCGTGGCGAAGGCGTCGCCCTGCGGAGGAAGGTGCGGAGGTCGCTGGTCCGGAGGAGGGCGGTGCTCCGGAGGTCGGCGGTCCGGAGGAGGGCGGTGCTCCGGAGGTCGGCGGTCCGGAGGAGGCCGGTGGTCCGGAGGTCGGTGCTTCGGAGGAGGCCGGTGGTCCGGAGGTCGGTGCTTCGGAGGAGGCCGGTGGTCCGCTGTCGGCCGTCTCCGGGTAGTCGAGGGAGTGCACGGTCACGAACCGCGGGACGATCCGCATGTAGACCGGGACGAAGGGCTCCCCGTCCACCCGGACCGGCTCCGGCCCGAAGGCGGCGCGCTCCGCCTCCGTCGGCTCGACGATCTCGGCGGTCCCGGTGAACTGAACGGACCAGACGGAGTCCGAGCCCGAGTCCAGGTTGTCCGCTCCGTAGGCGACGACGCCGCCGTTGCAGGCGCGGTGGTAGCCGAGGCCCTCGTGCATCCGGATCACGACGGTGCCGTCCGAGACGACGTGCCGGGCGGGGGCGACGAAGGGCATGGCCCGCATGCTGGTCGCCAGCCGACCGTAGGACACTCGGCCGAGCAGTTCGATGGCGCGGATCTCCTCGGTGGACATGGTCTTCACTCTCCGCCACCGGCACCGTGTCGGGAAAGGGGCCCCTGCCCCGGTTCGTCGGGGACGTAGGTCCCGAATCGGCACCGAATCCGGTACCGCATCCGGGCCGGCGACCCGTCAGTGGCGCTCCGCCTGGCGCCGCGCCACGTACGCCGCGGCCTGCGAGCGGCGCTCCATGCCCAGCTTCGACAGCAGGCTGGAGACGTAGTTCTTGATGGTCTTCTCCGCCAGGTGGAGCCGCTCGCCGATGGCCCGGTTGGTCAGGCCCTCGCCGATCAGGTCGAGGATCCGGCGCTCCTGCTCGGTGAGGCGGGCGAGCTTGTCGTCGCCCTTCGCGTGGTTGCCGTCGCGCAGCCGCTCCAGGACCCGCGCGGTGGCCACCGGGTCGAGCAGGGACTTGCCGGCCGCCACGTCGCGCACGGCGTTCAGGAGTTCGTTGCCGCGGATGGCCTTGAGGACGTAACCCGAGGCCCCGGCCATGATCGCGTCGAAGAGGGCCTCGTCGTCGGCGTACGACGTCAGCATCAGGCATTTCACCGACTCGTCCTGGGAGCGGACCTCCCGGCAGACCTCGACGCCGCTGCCGTCCGGGAGCCGCACGTCGAGGACGGCCACGTCGGGGCGGGTCGCCGGGATCCTGACCAGCGCGTCCGTCGCCGTGCCGGCCTCGCCGACGACCTCGATGTCGTCCTCGACGGAGAGCAGCTCGTGGACGCCGCGCCGCACGACTTCGTGGTCGTCCAGCAGAAATACCCGGATTTTTCCTTCTTCGCGCACGCGGTCAGTCTCACATATTGGGTCTTCCGGCGCCCGGGGTGCGCGGGATAACGTGCCGGGTGTTCCGACGAGGGCGTCGGGCCGTCGTCCATGCGCTGACCAGGGCGGAGTCCCCCTTTTCTCGATTTACTTGGAAATCCAAGCAAAATCGCAGGTCAAGTGGGGTTTCGCGGGAATGACGCACTATGGGTAACGTGCCTATGACGACGCTCGCCGGGACACCTGTCACGCCGACCCCGGCCGCGTCGCACCCACCCCGTGCGAAGGTACGGACAAGGCGGAGCCGCACTGGCCTCACCGGCGAACCCGGGGGCCGGACCGACGGAGGAGCACGCACGTGACCGTGGAGAGCACTGCCGCGCGCAAGACGACGCGACGCAGCAGCGGCGCCAAGCGCACCACCAGCGCCGCGAGCGCGAAGAAGGCCCAGGCCTCGGAGCAGGCGGAGCCGGAACTCGTTCAGCTGCTGACGCCCGAGGGAGAGCGCGTCCAGCACCCCGACTACGACATCGACCTGAGCGCCGAGGAGCTGCGCGGTCTCTACCGCGACATGGTCCTGACGCGCCGGTTCGACGCCGAGGCCACCGCTCTCCAGCGGCAGGGCGAGCTGGGCCTGTGGGCCTCGCTGCTCGGCCAGGAGGCCGCCCAGATCGGCTCCGGCCGTGCCCTGCGCGACGACGACTACGTCTTCCCGACCTACCGCGAGCACGGCGTCGCCTGGTGCCGCGGGGTCGACCCGACGAATCTGCTGGGAATGTTCCGGGGTGTGAACAACGGCGGCTGGGACCCCAGCAGCAACAATTTCCACCTGTACACGATCGTTCTCGGTTCGCAGACGCTGCACGCCACCGGTTATGCGATGGGAATCGCCAAGGACGGCGCCGACTCCGCCGTGCTCGCCTACTTCGGCGACGGCGCCTCCAGCCAGGGCGACGTCAACGAGTCCTTCGTCTTCTCCGCGGTCTACAACGCGCCCGTCGTGTTCTTCTGCCAGAACAACCAGTGGGCGATTTCCGAGCCCATCGAGAAGCAGACGCGCGTGCCCCTCTACCAGCGCGCCCGCGGCTTCGGATTCCCCGGCGTCCGCGTCGACGGCAACGACGTCCTCGCCTGCCTGGCCGTGACCCGCTCGGCGCTGGAGCGCGCCCGCCGCGGCGAGGGCCCGACGCTCATCGAGGCATTCACCTACCGGATGGCCGCCCACACCACCTCCGACGACCCGACCCGCTACCGCCGCGACGCCGAGCGCGAGGAGTGGGAGGCCAAGGACCCGATCCTGCGTCTCAGGGCGTACATGGAGAACGAGGGCCACGCCGACGCGGCCTTCTTCGAGGAGCTGGAGACGGAGAGCGAGACGCTCGGCAAGCACGTCCGCGAGGTCGTCCGTGCCATGCCCGTCCCGGAGCACATGGCGATCTTCGACCACACGTACGCGGACGGGCACGCGCTCGTCGACGAGGAGCGCGCGCAGTTCGCCGCCTACCAGGCGTCCTTCGCGAACGGAGAGGCCGAGTAATCATGGCTGTGCAGAAGCTTCCCCTCGCGAAGGCGCTCAACGAGTCGCTGCGCAAGGCCCTGGAGACCGACCCGAAGGTCGTCGTCATGGGTCTGGACGTCGGCAAGCTCGGCGGCGTCTTCCGGATCACCGACGGCCTGCAGAAGGACTTCGGCGAGGACCGGGTCATCGACACCCCGCTCGCCGAGTCCGGCATCGTCGGCACCGCGATCGGTCTCGCGCTGCGCGGTTACCGCCCGGTCGTGGAGATCCAGTTCGACGGCTTCGTCTTCCCGGCGTACGACCAGATCGTCACGCAGCTCGCGAAGATGCGGGCGCGCTCGCTCGGCACCGTGAAGATGCCGGTCGTCATCCGCATCCCGTACGGCGGCGGCATCGGCGCCGTCGAGCACCACTCCGAGTCCCCCGAGTCGCTCTTCGCGCACGTCGCGGGCCTCAAGGTGGTCACCCCGGCCAACTCCTCCGACGCCTACTGGATGCTCCAGCAGGCGATCCAGAGCGACGACCCGGTCATCTTCTTCGAGCCCAAGCGCCGCTACTGGGACAAGGGCGAGCTCGACACCGAGGCCTTCCCCGGCGAGCTGCACAAGGCCCGCGTCGCCCGCGAGGGCACGGACCTCACCCTGGCCGCCTACGGTCCGATGGTGAAGACCTGTCTGGAGGTGGCCGCGGCCGCCGCCGAGGAGGGCAAGTCGCTGGAGGTCGTGGACCTGCGGTCGATCTCCCCGATCGACTTCGACACCCTCCAGGCCTCGGTCGAGAAGACCCGCCGCCTGGTGGTCGTCCACGAGGCGCCCGTCTTCTTCGGCTCCGGCGCGGAGATCGCCGCCCGGATCACCGAGCGCTGCTTCTACCACCTGGAGGCCCCCGTCCTGCGGGTCGGCGGCTACCACGCGCCGTACCCGCCGGCGCGCCTGGAGGAGGAGTACCTGCCGGGCCTGGACCGCGTGCTCGACGCCGTCGACCGCTCGCTGGCGTACTGAGGAGAGCACCACCATGACGATCCGCGAATTCAAGATGCCCGACGTGGGCGAGGGCCTGACCGAGGCCGAGATCCTCAAGTGGTACGTCCAGCCCGGTGACACCGTCACCGACGGCCAGGTCGTGATCGAGGTCGAGACGGCCAAGGCCGCCGTCGAGCTGCCGATCCCCTTCGACGGCACGGTCCACGAGCTGCTCTTCCCCGAGGGCACCACGGTCGACGTCGGCCAGGTCATCATCACGGTGAACGTGGGCGGCGGCGCCGTCCCCGAGGAGCCCGCGTCGCCCGCCGCGGCCGCCGCGCCCGTGCAGGAGACGGTGGCCGAGGAGCCCGAGCCGGAGGGCCGTCAGCCGGTCCTCGTCGGGTACGGCGTGGCCGCGACCTCCACCAAGCGCCGGGCCCGCAAGGCCGCCCCCGACGCCAACGGCTCCGTGGTCACGGCCCCGGTGCCCACCGCCGCGACCGTCTCCGTACCGGAGCAGCTCAACGGCCACGCGACCCCGGGCGGGGCGCGGCCCCTGGCCAAGCCGCCGGTCCGGAAGCTCGCCAAGGACCTGGGCGTCGACCTGGCGACGGTCGTGCCGACCGGACCGGACGGCATCATTACCCGCGAGGACGTCCACGCGGCGGCCGCCCCGGTCGCCGCCCCGGCCGCCCCGGCCGCGGTCCCCGCCCCGGCGCAGGCCCCCGCGCCCGCCCCGGCGCAGGCCCCGGCCCCCGTGGCCCCGGCCCCGGCCGCGGCGACGGACGGCCGCGAGACCCGCGTCCCCATCAAGGGCGTACGGAAGGCCACGGCGGCGGCGATGGTCGGCTCGGCCTTCACCGCCCCGCACGTCACCGAGTTCGTGACCTTCGACATCACGCGCACGATGAAGCTGGTCGAGGAGCTCAAGTCCGACAAGGACATGGCCGGCCTGCGGGTCAACCCGCTGCTCCTCATCGCCAAGGCCGTCCTGGTCGCGGTCAAGCGCAACCCGGAGATCAACGCGGCCTGGGACGAGGCGGCGCAGGAGATCGTCCTCAAGCACTACGTGAACCTGGGCATCGCCGCGGCCACCCCGCGCGGTCTGATCGTGCCGAACATCAAGGACGCGCACGCCCAGACCCTGCCGGAGCTGTCGAAGTCCCTCAGCGAGCTGGTCGCCACCGCCCGCGAGGGCAAGACGACCCCGGCGGCCATGCAGGGCGGCACCTTCACCATCACCAACGTCGGCGTCTTCGGCGTCGACACCGGCACGCCCATCCTCAACCCGGGCGAGTCCGCGATCCTCGCGGTCGGTGCGATCAAGCTCCAGCCGTGGGTCCACAAGGGCAAGGTGAAGCCGCGTCAGGTGACCACGCTGGCGCTCTCCTTCGACCACCGCCTGGTCGACGGCGAGCTGGGCTCCAAGTTCCTGGCGGACGTCGCCGCGATCCTGGAGCAGCCGAAGCGGCTCATCACCTGGGCCTGATGTCCCGGTTGCGACGTTTCACGTGAAACACCCGGCCGGAGCGACCCCGCTCCGGCCGGGTGTTTCTTGCCCCGGCGTGCCTGCCCGGGTGACAGTGGGGCCGGGGGACATATGACACACCTGCTGGGGCCACTGGAGCTGGTCGGAGACCGTTGGGTCATCGGCGATCCCGCGCGCCCGAACGGAACCTGCCTCATCCTGACGGCCGAGGGGCTTGAGCACTGCGCCAACGGAGCCTCCGAGCCGCTGGAGACCGTGCCGTGGTCCCGGGTCATGGAACTCCGGCTGCGCACGACCTACCGGTCCTGGATGGCGACGCGCGGTGGGGGCGCGCTGGGCTTCCTGAGCCAGTCGGACGCCGTCGACATGGGCCGGTACGCCTGCTCCGTGCACGCACTCGTACGCCACCCGTACGACGACTGGTTCGCCCTCTACAGCCACCATCAGCGCGCGTACACCGGCGCGCACGTGCACCTGGCGGTCGAACTCGTCGACGCCGTCTCGAAGGCGAAGCTGCTGCATCGCCTGGGGGACCCGGTCTGGCTCGGGCAGGTCGTCGAGCAGGTCGCGCCGCTGTCCCACTGGCGGTCGGCGGGGCGGAGGATCGCCCGGATCGTCGACGGCGTCGAACGCGCGTACGCCTGACCGCCGTTCCGCATCGTGGACGGGGCTGCCCTTGCACCCCTCATGTATCTAAGCTGTGCGCATGCCCTCAGCGCCCGCCGGTCCGGCCCCGCAGTCCACCAGCCGGCCCCCCGCGGCCGACCGCGTCTACGCGCACGTCAAGCAGGCCGTGCTCGACCGGCGCTACGAGGGAGGGACCCTCCTCACCGAGGGCGAACTCGCCCAGGCCGTCGGGGTGTCCAGGACCCCCGTCCGCGAGGCGCTGCTCAAGCTGGAGATGGAAGGGCTGCTGAAGCTCTACCCGAAGAAGGGCGCCCTCGTCCTCGCCGTCTCCGCGCAGGAGATCGCCGACGTCGTCGAGACCCGGCTCCTCGTCGAGGAGTTCGCCGTCCGCCGCGCCGTCCCCGCGCCGCCCGCCCTCGTCGAGCGCCTCGAAGAACTCCTGGAGGAGCAGAAGCGGCGCGCCGAGGCAGGGGACCTCGCCGAGGTCGCCGTCACCGACCGCTGCTTCCACGCCGAGATCGTCAAGCACGCCGGGAACCAGATCCTCGCCCGTCTCTACGACCAGCTCCGCGACCGCCAGCTGCGCATGGGAGTCGCCGTGATGCAGTCCCACCCCGAACGCGTCGCCAAGAACATCACCGAACACGCCGAGATCCTCGACCGGATCAAGGCCGGAGACGTGGACGGCGCCGCCCACTGTGTCCGCCAGCACCTCAGCTGGGTCAGGATCCTGGTCCGGGGTGACGACCGGTGAGCGGCCGCACCGGCCACGGCTCCGCCGCCACCCTCCCCGGCGACCCGCCCGGCGGCCGCCGCGCCGCGCTCGTCTGGGGCGTCGGCGTCGCCGTCTACTTCGTCGCCGTCATCTTCCGTACGTCCCTGGGCGTCGCCGGGCTCGACGCCGCCGACCGCTTCGACGTCAACGCCTCCGCGCTCTCCACCTTCTCCATACTCCAGCTGCTCGTCTACGCGGGCATGCAGATACCCGTCGGCCTCATGGTCGACCGCCTCGGCACCAAGAAGGTCCTCGTCCTCGGCGTCGTCCTCTTCACCGTCGGACAGCTCGGCTTCGCGCTCTCCCCCTCGTACGGCACGGCCCTCGCCTCCCGCGCCCTCCTCGGCTGCGGCGACGCGATGACCTTCATCAGCGTCCTGCGCCTCGGCAGCCGCTGGTTCCCCGCCCGGCGCGGCCCGCTCATCGGCCAGGTCGCCGCTCTCTTCGGGATGGCCGGCAACCTCGTCTCCACCGTCTTCATCGCCCGCGCCCTGCACGGCCTCGGCTGGACCACGACGTTCGTCGGCAGCTCCCTCGCCGGCGTCCTCGTCCTCGTCCTGCTGCTGCTCTTCCTCAAGGACCATCCCGAGGGGTACGAACCCGAGCCCGCCCGGCACGCGGGCGCCGCGTTCGTCCGCCGCCAGATCGCCCGGTCCTGGCGGGAGCCCGGCACCCGGCTCGGCATGTGGGTGCACTTCACGACCCAGTTCCCCGCCATGGTGTTCCTGCTGCTCTGGGGCCTGCCGTTCCTCGTCGAGGCCCAGGGCCTCTCCCGCGGCAGGGCGGGCGAGCTGCTCACCCTGGTC
This sequence comes from Streptomyces sp. NPDC003327, assembly GCF_053589515.1. Lineage (NCBI taxonomy): Bacteria > Bacillati > Actinomycetota > Actinomycetes > Kitasatosporales > Streptomycetaceae > Streptomyces > Streptomyces sp. NPDC003327. The sequence continues at coordinate 221,143 of NZ_JBSFSA010000008.1, forward strand.
GTGCTCTCCAACATGGTCGTCGGCCTCGCGTACGGGCAGATCATCGCCCGGCACGGCGGCGCCCGCGCCCCGCTCGCCCTCGGCACGGTCGCGGCCACCGCCCTGCTGTGGGGCGCCACCCTCGCGTACCCCGGCGACCGCGCCCCGATGTGGCTGCTCGTCACGCTCTGCCTGGTGCTCGGTGCCTGCGGACCGGCCTCGATGATCGGCTTCGACTTCGCCCGCCCGGCGAACCCGCCGGAACGTCAGGGCACCGCCTCCGGGATCGTCAACATGGGCGGTTTCGTCGCCTCGATGACGACGCTGCTCGCCGTCGGCGTGCTCCTCGACGCGACCGGAGGCAACTACCGGATCGCGTTCTCCTCGGTGTTCGTCCTCGAAGCCCTCGGCCTCGTGCAGATCCTCCGCCTCAAGGCCCGCACCCACCGCAGGGAGCGCGAACGGCTCGTCGCCAGCCGCGTCGAGGCCGTGCACGTACCCGTGTAGGCGCGCTCCCCCCTAGCGGGGCGTCACCGCGAAGTTGTCCAGGATGGCCGCGGCCAGTGCCTCGTCGCCCTCCGTCTTGACCCGGTCGGCCACGTCGGCCGGCCGGACCCGGCCGCACGCCAGCCGCACGAACGTCTCCCAGTCCGTCGCCAGCGTCACCGCGGGCCCCAGCGACGGCGAGCCGTCGACCGATCCCCGGCCCTCCGCGTCCACCCGCACCGTCCGCAGGAACTCCACGGGCCCGGTCACGTCCAGGACCACCGCCGACGACGGCGGGGCGCCCGCGTCCTTCGCGACCACCTTCGGCAGCGCCTCCAGGAGCACGTCCCGCGTCACCAGCGCGCCCGGCGAGTCCAGGTTCCCCGGCACCCCGAGCGCCGTCCGCAGGTCCTGCTCGTGCACCCACACGTCGAAGGCGCGCATCCGGTAACCCAGTTCGAGGGTCTGCTCGGCACCGAGCGGGGCCCGGATGACGTGCTCGGGGGAGCGGTTCTCGTTCCGCAGCTGCCGCGCCCGGCGGATGAGGACGTACTCCAGCTCGCTCGTCATCTCCGGCGCCGTGTGGTGCCGCCGCACGTCGACCTGGACCTCCATGTAGCGCGCGAAGTCGCTGCGTACGTGGTAGAGGTCGCGCGGCAGGGAGTGGATCGGGCGCGGGTCGCCCAGCATCTCCGTCTCCATGCCGATGACGTGCGACACGATGTCCCGCACCGACCAGCCGGGGCAGGGCGTCGCCCGGTTCCACTCGCCCTCCACGAGCGGCTGCACCAGCTCGGCTATCGCCTCGATGGAGTGGGTCCAGGCGTCGGCGTAGTTCTGAAGGCTGGGATGGACGGTCACGGGACCCCTCGGCGGTTCTTCGGTGCGCGGGCTGAAAACACGACTGGGTGGGAGGCTCGGACGCTAAGTTACGCTGCCCGAAGGCACCCCGGCAGTGCTTTCGTGTGACGATCGTAGGCCGGTGTTGACGGCTCCAATGCCAGGACGGTGGTAGTGTGCGCGCCTCGCTGATCCAGATCGCGGTAGACCCGGACGAACCGGTCGACACCCGACGCGCCCGAGTGGCCCGGCTCGTACGCGAGGAGCGCGGCGCCGCCGACCTCGTCGTCCTGCCGGAACTCTGGCCGGTCGGCGCCTTCGCGGCCGATCTCTTCGCCGCCGAGGCCGAGCCGCTGAACGGCCCCACCTACCGGGCGATGTCCGCCGCCGCTCGGGACGCCGAAGTCTGGCTGCACGCCGGTTCGTTCGTCGAGGCCGCCCAGGGCGCGCTCCACAACACCTCCCTCGTCTTCTCCCCCGACGGCGAACTCGTCGCCTCGTACCGGAAGATCCACCGCTTCGGCTTCGACAAGGGCGAGGCCGTCCTCATGGCCGCCGGCGAGGACCTGGTCACCTTCGACCTGCCACACCTCACCGTCGGCGTCGGCACCTGCTACGACCTGCGCTTCCCCGAGCTGTTCCGCGGCCTCGTCGACGCGGGCGCCGAGGCCTTCGTCGTCCCGGCCGGCTGGCCCGCGCGCCGCCTCGCCCACTGGACGCTCCTCGCCCGGGCGCGGGCCGTCGAGAACCAGGCGTACGTCCTGGCCTGCGGCACCGCGGGCACCCACGCCGACGTCGAGCAGGCCGGGCACTCGATGGTCGTCGACCCCTGGGGCGAGGTCCTGGCCGAGGCGGGCACCGGCGAGGAGACCCTGCGGGTCGTCCTGGACCCGGCGAGGGTCGCCACCACCCGTGAGCAGTTCCCGGCCCTCAAGGACCGCGTCCTGGGCGTCGCGCCGCCGCGCCGCACCCGCCCCTGACCGCCACCGCCGCCCAGGAGACCCCGCCCGCGTGAACGACTCGAACGACTCGAACGACGTGAACGACCCCGCGCCTGCGCAGAACCGGCCCCACCAGCCCCACCAGCAGGACCCCGTCGCCGCCTTCGCCGCGCTCTTCGGGCCGCCGCCCCCGTCACCCGCTCCCCCCGTCGACTGGGACGCCGTCGAGGAGTGGGCCGGACTCCGCTTCCCCGCCGACTACAAGGCGATAGCCACCGCCTACGGACCCCTCGACATCGGCGAACGCCTCTGGCTCCACACCCCCTTCGCCGAGGACAACGGCCTGTTCGACTACGGACGGTTCGTCGAAGGCGGCCGCCGCGCCCACCCCGGGCTCCTCGCCTTCGGCGCGACCCGCATGTCCGACACCCTCTACTGGGACACCACCGCATCCGACGACCCCGACCGCTGGCCCGTCGTCGTCCACGTCCAGAAGCGTGCCGTCAAGGACGAGGACCCCTGGTGGCGCCCCGGCACCACCCTGCTGCCCACCCTGGAGGGCTTCGTCTCCGACGGCCTGCGCCCCACCCTGGTCCGCAGCCGCCTCGCCGAGGACGGCGCCCGCGCCTGGACGCCGCCACGCCGCCGCCCCGCACCCACCCCCGAGCGGCACGCCGCCTTCGCGGGCGGCAGCGGCCTCACGACCCTCACCGCCCTGGTCCCGCCCCCGGCCGAGCCGCGCCTCGGCGGACAGAGCTGGGAGTGGGTGTACGAGCGCCTCGGCACCCGCCTGCCCACCGAGTTCGTCGCCCTCATGGAGACGTACGGCTCCGGCGAATTCTGCGAGTGGCTGCGGTTCGGCCTGCCGCTCGGCACCGGACGCTACGACCTCGTGCCCTCCGCCGAGTGGTACGGCGACGCCTACCGGGACCTGCGGGCCGCCCACCCCCAGTACCAGCCGCTGGCGGTCTGGCCCGAGCCCGGCGGCTTCCTCAACTTCGCCGACACCGTCGACGGCGACCAGATCTGCTGGCTCACCGAGGACGACGACCCGGACGCCTGGCCGGTGATCGTCGTCCCCCGCCACTCCGACCAGGGCCCGCCGCTCACCGGCACGCTCACCGACGTCCTGCTCGACTGGCTGCGCGGCCGCCTGGCCACGGCGGGTTTCCCCCCGCTCGTACGCCCTGGACAGGACCCGGTGGAGGCCTTGCCGTATCTGGAGTTCCACCCGTACGACGCGGAGGACGAGGAAGAGGGAGAGGCCACGGCCTAGTACTGGCTCTCCGCCCAGAAGCCCGTGGCGCGGGCGAGGGCCGCGCGGACCGCCCCGCCCCGGGTGAGCGCCGCCCGGTCCACGCCCGCGAAGACCAGCGCCAGCGTCAGATCGGCGCCGCCCGCGCGGCCCGCCACCGTCACGTCCAGCTGCCGCCGCCGCCCGCGCACCGTCACGGTCACTCCCGGGTCCTCGTCGTCCGCGTGCCGGGTGAGGACCCAGGAGCGCCGGTTCAGCGCCCACAGGCGGTAACGGTCGCCCCCGTACCGCAGGGTCAGGCCGCGCTGCCGGGCGGTCAGGCCGAACCGGTTCCGCTCCACGTACACCTGGGCGTCGCCGACGCGCAGGGTCGCCCGGTTCAGGGTCGGCAGCCGGATGACGTCCGTGTGGACGCCCCGGGTCTCGTACGAGGCGGGCGGCACCGAGGTGCCCCGCAGTTCCGAGACCACCACCTCCGGCACGGTCTGCCGCAGCGGGGCCTCCACGGTGATCTCGCCGAACTCGGCCGAGGCGCCCCGCCAGCCGGCCCGCCGCTCGTACCCCTTGCCCTCGCGCCACCGGCGCAGCGTGAACGGCGTGACGGTGGTGTGCATGACGCCCACTCCCCCTCGGTCCTTGATCGTCGCGTCAGACGACGATCGCATGGAGGGCTCCGGCACCTCCCCCCGGGCCGGGCGCCGGCGCGTACGCCGCCCAGGCCGCCGCCAGCCTCCGCACCGCCTCCGTCAGCTCGCCCGGCGGGGCCAGGAAGTGCAGCCGCAGCCGCCGCACGCTGCCACCGAGGGCGTCCGTCGTCGCACCCGGCAGGACCGCGACCCCGTGCCGCAGCGCGAGCTGCGCGAAGGAGACCCCGTCGCCGTACGGCAGCTCCACCCACAGCGTCTGGCCCCCGGTCGCGGGCGCGCACTCCCAGGACGGCAGCCGTCGCGCCAGCTCCGCCCGCAGCAGGTCGTGACCCGCCAGGACCGCCCGTCGCCGCTCCTCCAGGACGGGCCCGAAGGCCCCGAGCAGCCGGGCCGCGACCAGTTGGGACGGCACGTCGCCGCCCAGGTCGTGCAGGGCCTTCAGCCGCGCGAGCCGGGCGATCAGCGGAGCCGGGCCCCGCACCCAGCCGACCCGCAGCCCGCCCCACACCACCTTGCTCAGCGACCCCACCGCGATCACCTCCCCGTACGCGGAGAGCGGCGCCCCCGGCGGCTCCTCCGCGAAGTGCAGGTCCGCCAGGGCCTCGTCGTCGACCAGCGGCACCCCGAGCGCGTTCGCCGCCTCCACCAGGCGCCGCCCCGCCAGCGGCGGCAGCACGGTCCCGGTCGGGTTCTGGAACCGGGCCACCACGTACGCCAGCGCCGGCCGGTGCCGCTCCAGCGTCCGCACCGCCTCCGCCACGTCCAGCCCGTCGCGGCCCACCGCCACCGGCAGCGGCACCGCCGCCGCCTCCCGGAACAGGTCGAGCGCCCCCGGATAGGACGGCGCCTCCACCAGGACCCCGTCCCCGGGCGCGAGCAGCAGCCGCGCCAGCAGCGCCAGGCCCTGCTGGGCGCCGGTGGTCACGAGGACCTGCTCGGGGGCCGTGGGCACCCCCCGCTCCCCGTACCGCTCGGCGATCGCGGTCCGCAGCACCCCGACGCCCGCCGGGTGGTAGCCGAGGTCCGTCTCGGGCAGGACGAGCGAGCGGTACGCCTCCGTCAGGACGGGCGGCGGCCCGGCCGGTGCGGCACAGCTCAGCAGGATGACGTCGTCCGGCGCCTCCAGGAGGTGGAGGAAGAGCGGGTTCGACGTCTCCTTGACCCGGGGGCCGCGCCCGTCCGGACCGTCGGCGGCCTCCGCCGGGAGCGCCGCCGGCGCGACCCGGGTCCCGCTGCCCTGACGCCGTACCAGCCTGCCCTCCTGCCGGAGCGCGTCGTACGCGGCGACCACCGTCGTACGCCCCACGGCGAGGGCCGCCGCGAGCCGCCGGTCCGGGGGCAGCAGGGCCCCTGGCGGCAGCACGCCCTCGTCGATCAGGGCGCGCAGGCGGGCGGCGAGCAGCAGGTACAGCGGGCCGCGCCCGGCCGACCAGCGGCCGAGGCGGGCCGCGAGCACGGCGGGCGGGTGCGGGATTGGCTCCATCGACGAACCAATCTGCCGGGATTGGCCCTGGGAAGGCAACTGCCGGGTCCGGAGACTCGGCTCATGAGCAGCGACCCCACCGCCCCCCGCCCCGCCGACACTCACCCCGGTGCCGGCCTCCGCCCCGAGACCCTCGCCGTCCACCCGCCCCACGTCGAGGTCGTCGGCAGCCGCCCCCTCGGCGTCCCGCTCCACCAGGGCCACGTCTTCGCCTTCGACTCCGCCGACGCCCTCGCCGCCGGCTTCACCGACCCGGACGCCTTCCTCTACAGCCGCCTCGGCAACCCCACCGTCCGGACCCTGGAGAACGCCGTCGCCCGCCTCGAAGGCGGGGCCGCCGCCCTCTCCTTCGCCTCCGGCATGGGCGCCGTCAACGGCGTCCTCCACGCCCTGCTCGCCAGCGGCGGCCACGTCATCGCCCAGACCTGCCTGTACGGCGGTACGTACGCGGTCCTCACCGACCTCGCCGCCCGCTGGGGCGTCGACGTCACCTACGTCTCCGGCACCGACCCCGAGGAGGTGCGGGCCGCGCTGCGCCCCGAGACCCGGCTCCTCTACCTGGAGACCATCGCCAACCCCACCACCCGGGTCTCCGACCTGCCCGCGCTGGCCGCCGTCGCCGCCGGGGCCGGAGTGCCCGTCGCCGTCGACAACACCTTCGCCTCACCGCTGCTGTGCCGCCCCCTCGACCACGGCGCCGACGTCGTCGTCCACTCGGCGACCAAGTACCTGGCCGGGCACGCGGACGTCCTCGGCGGCGTCGCCGTCTTCAAGGACCCCGCCCTCCACGGCACCGTCCGGCACTTCGCCGTCGAACAGGGCGCCTCCACCGACCCGTTCGCCGCCTGGCTCACGCTGCGCGGCATGCAGACCCTGTCGCTGCGCCTGGAGCGGCAGTGCGCGAACGCCGCCGTGCTCGCCGCGCGGCTCGAAGACCATCCGGCCGTGGCCGCCGTCCGCCACCCGTCGCTCGCGAGCCACCCCGACCGCGCGATCGCCGGCCGGCTGCTGTCCGGCGGGGGCGGCGGGGTGATCTCGGTCGACCTGGCGGGGGGCCGGGACGCGGGCCGCGCGTTCGTCGAGGCGGTCCGGGTCGCCTCCCTCAGCGTCTCGCTCGGCGACGTGAAGACCCTGGTGATGCACCCGGCCTCCACCTCCCACCACCAGCTCGACGCGGCGGCCCTGGAGGCGGCGGGCATCGGAGCGGGCACGGTCAGGATCTCGGTCGGCATCGAGCACGTCGAGGACCTGTGGGCGGATCTGGACCGCGCCCTGACGAAGGCCGCCGGCTGACCCCCGGTCAGGCTGATCGCGGGTCGGCCGGCCGGTCCTCAGTCCTCGCGCTCGGCCATCCGGATCACGCACACGGCGAGGGCGATGAGCAGGGCCGGGTCCGCCTCCTCCCGGACCACGTTGACGGCGTACGTGTCGCGGACGCGGAACCACTGCCGGGAGATGTGGGCCAGGAGCTCGCCCTCGTACTCGACGGTGAACTCCCGGTCCAGGATCCGCCCGCTGACGTCCAGTTCGGTGCCGTCGGCGAGCGTGACGCGGTAGTGGTTGCGCAGCAGCGAGAGCCGTTTGCGGCGGACGGTCGCGAGCGGCTCCCCGTCGCGCTCGACCGTCATCGCGTCGCGCAGGGCGAGGAGCTTCTGCCGCAGGGTGACGAGGACCCGCCCCTCGGGGTCCTTCAGCTCCAGGGTGTCGCGCAGACGCATGGCCTTGCCGTCGACGAGGAAGGCGTGCCGCCCGGCCTCGTCCTCGATCCAGTAGTCGTCACCGATCGCGAAGATCTTGTCCCGTACGAGATATTTCACTCCGCCATGTCTGCCCCGTGCGGGCCGTCCCTCACGTGAAATAGCGGGTGAACGCCTCCGGGGTCGCTCCGAGCCCGGCGCCGAACGGTGAGTCGAGCTGGTGGATCAGCAGCACGGTGAAGGCGATGAACCCGGCCAGGCCCATCACCATCACCACATGCGTGGTGCTCCGCCTGATCCCGAAGAGGAACATGAACGCGAGCGTCAGCGCGCCGCCGATCAGCAGCCCCGCCCACAGGACGGGGGAGAGCCGTTCCTGCGCGGCGGCCTCCCGCCCCCGGCGCGCGTCGTCGACGTAGCCGACCTGGGCGAGCACCTCCTGGGCGGCGATCTGCTCGGACACCTTCGCGGAGTCGAGCACCTCGCCCGCCTGCCGCAGCTGGTCGAGGAGCCGCCAGCCGGCCGGGTCGAGCGGCCGGCGCGTCTCCATCCGAGGCCACTCCACCTCGATGACGTGCGCGGCGTACGTCCGGGCCGCGTCGCGCAGCGGCTGGCGCTGGACGGGCGGATAGGCGTCGGCGAGGAGGTACGTCTGGTGCAGGGCGCTCGCCTCGGCCTGGGCGGAGTCGGCGGCGGCGGACCGGGTGTCCCAGACCGAGACCAGGCAGAGGCCGAGGACCACGGCGTACAGGACCGACACCATCATCGCGATGTACTCGGCGACGTCCTCGCGGGGCTCCTCGTCCTCGCCGAGGGGGAACAGCTTGGTCTTGGCGAAGACGGCGAGGGCCGCGACCAGCGCGACACCGAGGACGACGACGAGGGTTTCCGTCAGGACCATGGGCGGTCAGCTCCGTCGGCTGCCGAGCAGGGCGGCGGCGAGCGCGGCCGGCAGCAGGATGAGCAGCAGCAGGGTCACGACCCCGAACTCCCGCGCCTCCCGCCCGCGCCGCCGGAGCCGCCCGAGGAACCCCTCGTCGGCGGGGGCGGCGACGGACACCCGGGGCGGATCCCCTCCGGGCCGCACGTCCGGTACGGGGAGGGGTACGGGCGGGGGCACGGCTGCGGGTGCCGCCGCCTCACCCGCCGCCGCTGCCCCGGGAGCGACCCCGGCCCCGGCCCCGGTCCCGGCGCCCGCTCCGGCTCCGGCCCCGGCCCCGGCGGCTGCTCCGGCTCCCGCTCCGGCAGCTGCTCCGGCTCCCGCTCCGGGCGGGGGAGCGGCGGGAGCGGCGGCAGCCGCAGGAGCGCCCCCGGCGCCCTCAGCGCCCGGAGGCCCACCAGGAGCCACAGGCGCAGCAGCAGCTCCCGCTCCTCCGGCCGCAGCCCCCGCCCCCGGAGGAGCGGGAGCCGGAGCAGGAGCGACACCCGCCCCATCCGCCCCACTGGTCCCAACCGCCCCACCCACCGAACCGCCCCCGCCCCCGACTCCGCTCCCGCCCCCCGGCACGCCCCGTGCCCCCGGCGCACCCCGCCCCGACGGCATCGTCACGATGGTGAAGACGGCCGAGGACCGCGCCGTCAGCCCCGGCGCGGGCAGGAGCGCGCCCTCGGAGCCGTAGGTGCGGACGCGGTCGCTGCCGGTGGCGAGGCCCGTGCTCCGGTGGGTGCCCGGCGGGCGCCGCACCGTGGCCGTGCAGCGGACGGAGGCGCCCGGGGCGAGCAGCGGCACGGTCCCGGGCGTGCGGACACCGCAGTTCACCGCCCCTGTCCCGAGCCGCAGGGCCGGGTCGGTGACCCGTACGGCGTGGACGGGCCGGTTGCCGCGATTGGTGACGGTGTACGTGACGGTGGCGGCCCCGGTGGCGGGGGCGCGTACCGACCGCCCGGCCCGGCCGTCCCCGCGCGGCACGGTGACCCGCTCGGTCAGGGCGAGGAGCCCGGCGACCCCGTCGTACCCGCCGCGCGCGGTCGCGGTGAGCGTCCGTCCCAGCGAGGGGACGCGGCCCTCCGCGCGGGCGGTCCCCCGGTGCACCCCGGGCAGGGCGCGGAACCGTGCGACGCACTCCAGCTCCCCGAGCGCGGGGAGGGGCCGCCCGGGGCAGCGCACGGTGCCGCCCGGCACCGACGGGTCGACGACCCGTACCCCGTACAGATGCGCCTCGCCGCCGTTCACGAGCCGGTACCGCTTCACGACCGGTGCCCCGGCCCGTACGGCCGGGGGCCGCAGCGCGGTGTGCGCCCACCCGTTCACGGTCACGGTCATCCGCAGCGCCGCGCCCCCGGCCCCACCGGCCCGCGCCTCCGTCCCGCCCAGGGCGAGGCAGGGGACCACGACGAGCCCGGCGAGCAGGAGGCCCCTCACCCGGAAGCGGTAATAGTCCGATGATCTGCCCGGATGCGTCATGCGGCCCATGCCACCGCCCCGGGCCCCCGGCCCCCTTGAGGGACACGCCCCCGCCCCCCGCACGGCCCCCCGTTTCCACCCGTACGGCAAGCTTGAAGGATGAACGATGCTGCCCCGGCGCCCACCCCCGCGCCCGCACCCCGCAAGCGTGCCCGAGTCCGTGCCCCCGAGCTGATCGGCAAGGGCGGCTGGATCAACACCGGCGGGAAAGACCTGAAGCTCGCCGATTTCCGAGGCCGCACATTGATCCTCGATTTTTGGACGTTCTGCTGCATCAACTGCCTGCACGTCCTCGACGAGCTCCGCGACCTGGAGGAGAAGCACCGCGACACGCTCGTGATCGTCGGGGTGCACTCGCCGAAGTTCGTGCACGAGGCCGAGCACCAGGCCGTCGTGGACGCCGTCGAGCGGTACGAGGTGCACCACCCCGTGCTCGACGACCCGGAGCTCGCGACCTGGAAGCAGTACGCCGTGCGGGCGTGGCCCACGCTCGTCGTGATCGACCCCGAGGGGTACGTCGTCGCCCAGCACGCCGGTGAGGGGCACGCCAACGCGATCCGGACGCTCGTGGAGGAGCTGGAGGCCGAGCACGAGGCCAAGGGGACGCTGCGGCGCGGTGACGGGCCGTACGTGGCGCCGGAGCCGGTCGCGACCGACCTCCGGTTCCCGGGCAAGGCGATCACCCTGGCGAACGGGCACTTCCTGGTCTCCGACACCACCCGGCACCAGCTCGTCGAGCTGGCCGAGGACGGCGAGACCGTGGTCCGGCGCATCGGCGAGGGCGTCTTCCGGGAGCCGCAGGGCCTCGCGCTGCTCCCCGACGGCAGGGTCGTCGTCGCGGACACCGTGAACCACGCGCTGCGGACGTACGACCCGGAGAGCGGCGCGATCGAGCTGGTCGCCGGCACCGGGAAGCAGTGGTGGCAGGGCTCCCCGGCCTCCGGGCCCGCCCTGGAGGTCGACCTGTCGTCGCCGTGGGACGTGGCGTGGTGGCAGGGCAAGGTGTGGATCGCCATGGCGGGCGTCCACCAGCTGTGGACGTACGACCCGGAGAGCGGGACCGTCGGGGTCGCGGCCGGGACGACGAACGAGGGCCTGGTCGACGGGCCGGCGGCCGAGGCGTGGTTCGCGCAGCCGTCCGGGCTCGCCGCCGCCGGGGACCGGCTGTGGATCGCCGACTCCGAGACGAGCGCGCTGCGCTGGATCGACACCGAGGGCGTCGTCCGCACGGCCGTCGGCACCGGCCTGTTCGACTTCGGGCACCGCGACGGCGCCGCCGGGCAGGCGCTGCTCCAGCACCCGCTGGGCGTGACCGCGCTGCCCGACGGCTCGGTCGCCGTCTCCGACACGTACAACCACGCCCTGCGCCGCTACGACCCGGCCACCGGCGAGGTCACGACGCTCGCCACGGACCTGCGGGAGCCGAGCGACGCCGTGCTCGTCGGTGACGACATCGTGGTCGTCGAGTCGGCGCGGCACCGGCTGACGCGGCTGCGGCTGCCGGAGGAGGCCGTGCAGGTGGAGTCGGTCGCCCACCGCACGCGGCGGGAGGCGACGGAGGTCGCCCCGGGCCGGCTCCGCCTCGACGTGGTCTTCCAGGCCCCGACGGGCCAGAAGCTGGACGAGCGGTACGGCCCGTCGACGCGGCTGCTGGTCTCCTCGACCCCGCCGGAGCTGCTGCGCGGCGGCGCGGGCACGGGGACGGACCTCTTCCGGGAGCTGGAGCTGGACCCGGAGGTCACCGAGGGCGTGCTGCACGTGTCGGCGATGGCCGCGTCCTGCGACGACGACCCGGCCAACGAGTACCCGGCCTGCCACGTCCACCAGCAGGACTGGGGCGTGCCGGTGAAGGTCACGGCGGACGGCGTCTCCCGTCTGCCGCTGATCCTGGCGGGCATGGACGCCTGACGGACACGGCTCCCGGACGGTGACCCCCGTGGGCCCGTCCGGGAGCCTGTCGCGCGCGGGCTCAGCCCTCCAGGAAGGCGACGAGCGCGTTGGCGAGCAGGTACGGGTCGTCGGAGCCGCACAGTTCGCGGGCGCTGTGCATGGAGAGGATCGCGACGCCGATGTCGACGGTGCTGATGCCGTGGCGGGCTGCCGTGATGGGGCCGATCGTCGTGCCGCAGGGCATGTCGTTGTTGGAGACGAACGACTGCCACGGCACGCCGGCCTTCTCGCAGGCGGCGGCGAACAGCGCGCGGCCGGAGCCGTCGGTGGCGTAGCGCTGGTTGACGTTCACCTTGAGGATGGGGCCGCCGTTGACGCGCGGGTGGTGCGTCGGGTCGTGGCGCTCCGCGTAGTTGGGGTGGACGGCGTGGCCGGTGTCGGAGGAGAGGCAGACGGTGCCGGCGTAGGCGCGGGCCCGGTCCTCGTAGGAGCCCCCGCGGGCGTAGACGGAGCGTTCGAGGACGTTGCCGAGGAGGGGGCCCTGGGCGCCGGTGTCGGCCTCGGAGCCGTTCTCCTCGTGGTCGAAGGCGGCGAGGACCGGGATGTACGGGAGGTCGTCGCGGCCCGCGAGGGAGGCGAGCGCGGCGGTGGCGGCGTGCACGGAGACGAGGTTGTCCATGCGCGGCCCGGCGAGGAGTTCGCGGTCGCGGCCCAGGTAGGCGGGGGCCTCGACGGCGTGGACCATGAGGTCCCAGCCGGTGACGTCCTCGGCGTCGAGTCCGGCCTCGGCGGCGAGGAAGGCGATCAGGTCGCCCTCGTGGACGTCGCCGATGCCCCAGACGGGCTGCATGTGGCGCTGGCGGTCGAGCTTGAGGCCGTCGTTGACCTGGCGGTCGAGGTGGATGGCGAGCTGCGGGACGCGCAGCAGCGGCCGGTCGACGTTGACGAGCCGGTGGGTGCCGTCGCGGAGGGTGAGGCGGCCGGCGAGGCCGAGGTCGCGGTCGAGCCAGGTGTTGAGGAGCGTGCCGCCGTAGATCTCGACGGCGACCTGCCGCCAGTCCTGGGAGCCGAGGTCGGGCTGGGGCTTGACCCGCAGGTTGGGGGAGTCGGTGTGGGCGCCGACGATGCGGTACGGGGTGTGGGCGGCGGCGCCCTCGGGGACGTACCAGGCGATGATCGCGCCGCCGCGGATCAGGTACTTCCCGCCGCTGGTGGCGTCCCAGGCCTCGGTCTCCTCGACCCGGCGGAAGCCGGCCTTCTCCAGCCGGTCGGCGGCGTTCGCGACCGCGTGGTACGGCGACGGCGACGCCGCGAGGAAGGACATGAGGTCGTCGGTGTGCCCGCGGTCGAAGGGACCTGCGGTGGGACGGGAAGCTGCGCTGCTCATGCGCCCACCTTACGCAGCGCCTCCCTCCCCTCCCCGTCGGCCCGACGCCTCCTCAAACGGAGCCCCCGCCCCCGGAATCCGGCGGGCGGGCCCCGGCCCCCTGGACCACCAGAACCCGAAAGGCGAGTGAGCCGAAGGGGAGCGGCCAGGGGAACGGGCCCGAACGCGCGGAGGGCCGCGAGGAACGAGCGGGCCGAGCACGTACGGGACCGTGAGCCCGGCGCAAGCGAGCGGAGGCGAACCGGGCCTCAAAAAGAAGGAACGGCCCGCCCCCCTCCCCGGGGACGGGCCGTTCCGGCAGGACGTGGCGCGTTCTTAGAACGCGGCCTCGTCCAGGTCCATCAGCGAGCCGTCGACCGACTCGGCGAGGGCGCGCTCGGTGGAGACGCCGGGCAGGACGTTGGCGGCGAAGAACTTCGCGGCGGCGATCTTGCCCTGGTAGAAGGCCGTGTCCTTGGCGGAGGTGTCGCCGGCGGCGAGCTTCTCGGCGGCGACGGCGGCGCCGCGCAGGAGCAGGTAGCCGACGACGACGTCGCCGGAGGCGAGCAGCAGGCGGGTGGTGTTGAGGCCGACCTTGTAGATGTTCTTGACGTCCTCGCCGGTGGCGGTGAGGTCGGTGATCATCGTGCCGACGATCGCCTCCAGGTCGACGGCGGCCTTGGCGAGCGCGTCGCGGGCCTCGGCGAGCTCGTCGCCGCCGGTGCCGACGGCGAGGAACTTCTTGATCTCCTCGGACAGGGTGTTCAGGGCGGCGCCCTGGTCGCGGACGATCTTCCGGAAGAAGAAGTCCTGGCCCTGGATGGCGGTGGTGCCCTCGTAGAGGGTGTCGATCTTGGCGTCGCGGATGTACTGCTCGATCGGGTACTCCTGCAGGAAGCCGGAGCCGCCGAAGGTCTGGAGCGACTGGGCGAGCTGCTCGTAGCCCTTCTCGGAGCCGTATCCCTTGACGATCGGGAGCAGCAGGTCGTTCAGGCCGTGCAGGGCCTTGGCGTCCTCGCCCGCGGCCTCCTTGATCGCGATCTCGTCCTGCACGGCGGCCGTGTAGAGGACGAGGGAGCGCATGCCCTCGGCGTACGCCTTCTGCGTCATGAGCGAGCGGCGGACGTCGGGGTGGTGCGTGATGGTGACCTTGGGGGCGGCCTTGTCCATGAAGTTGGCCAGGTCGGTGCCCTGGACGCGCTCCTTGGCGTACTCCAGGGCGTTGAGGTAGCCCGTGGAGAGGGTGGAGATCGCCTTCGTGCCGACCATCATGCGGGCGAACTCGATGATGAGGAACATCTGGCGGATGCCGTCGTGCTTGTCGCCGATGAGCCAGCCCTTGGCGGGGTGCCTGTCGCCGAAGGTCATCTCGCACGTGTTGGAGGCCTTGAGGCCCATCTTGTGCTCGACGTTGGTGGCGTAGACGCCGTTGCGGGCGCCGAGCTCGCCGGTCTCCCAGTCGAACTCGTACTTGGGGACGAGGAAGAGGGAGAGGCCCTTGGTGCCGGGGCCGGCGCCTTCGGGGCGGGCGAGGACGTAGTGGAGGATGTTCTCCTCCATGTCGTGCTCACCGGAGGTGATGAAGCGCTTGACGCCCTCGATGTGCCAGGAGCCGTCCTCCTGCTGGACGGCCTTGGTGCGGCCGGCGCCCACGTCGGAGCCCGCGTCGGGCTCGGTGAGGACCATGGTGGAGCCCCAGCGCTTCTCGACGGCGATCTGGGCGACCTTCTTCTGGGCGTCGTTGCCCTCGGTGTAGAGGATGCCGGCGAAGGCGGGGCCGGAGGAGTACATCCAGATGGCCGGGTTGGAGCCGAGGAGGAGTTCCGCGTAGGCCCAGATGAGGGAGCGCGGGGAGACGGTGCCGCCGATCTCCTCGGGGATGCCGAGACGCCAGTACTCGGACTCCATGAAGGCGTTGTACGAGTTCTTGAAGGAGGCCGGCACCGGGGCGGTGTTGGTCTCGGGGTCGAAGACCGGCGGGTTGCGGTCGGCGTCGGCGAAGGACTCCGCGAGCTCGTTCTCGGCGAGGCGGCGGATCTCGTCGAGGATGCTCTTGGCGGTGTCGACGTCCATCTCCTCGAACGGACCGGTGCCGTACACCTTGTCGCGGCCGAGGACCTCGAAGAGGTTGAACTCGATGTCGCGGAGATTCGACTTGTAGTGCCCCATGGCGACGGCTCCGTAAGGCTCGGGGAGGGAGGTTCCTCGTACACGTACCGGCTAGTAGCAAAACGCTCTCTCCGATGATGCTACCCACCGGTAATAAGAGCAACCCCCGGCGGGTGAACTGTGACGCAGTAGGCTCATGGCCCATGTACGGCTACGAGCAGAATCCGGGTGCCCAGCAGCAGTACGCGCCGCCCCCGCAGGGGCAGTACGCCGCCCCGCAGGCGGGGACGCAGGCCGGTGGCTACGGGCAGCAGCACCAGGCTCCGCTCTACCCGGAGCCCTCGCCGCCGTCGCTGGCCGACGCGGTGCGCGCCTTCACGACGGGGACCCTGGCCGCCGAGGACTTCCAGCAGATCTTCGCGACCTCGAAGGTCTACTGCCCGCGCGGCGACAACCCGGGCTTCCTGGCCCTGCACAACACCCAGCAGCCGGTGATCCCGATGTTCACCTCGCTGAAGGAGCTGCGGCGGTACGCGGGCAAGGAGTCGAAGTACTTCGTGATCACCGGGGCCGAGGTGATCGACCTGCTGCCGACGGGGTACGGCTTCGTGCTCGACATGGAGGGCGACCACCGCATGGTCTTCGACGCCAAGGCCGTGGAGCAGATGGTCGACTACGCGATGCGGCGGATGTACGGCTGACCGATCCTGATGTGTACGCACGGGAGCGCCCGGGAGGAATTCCTCCCGGGCGCTCCGCGTTCCGGGTGGCAAGAAGTTCAGCGTTCAACTAAAGTGAAGGCAGGAGGCGGCGCACAGCCGCAGCCGCACCAAGGAGGTCGTCATGCCCGCCGTGACCGTCGAGAACCCGCTCACCCTGCCGCGCGTCGCGGCCCAGGCCGAAGCCGTCGCCCGCCCGGTGCTCGCCGTCACCACGGCCCCCTCGGGCTTCGAGGGCGAGGGCTTCCCGGTCCGCCGCGCCTTCGCCGGCATCAACTACCAGTACCTCGACCCGTTCATCATGATGGACCAGATGGGCGAGGTGGAGTACGCGCCGGGAGAGCCCAAGGGCACCCCCTGGCACCCCCACCGCGGCTTCGAGACCGTCACCTACATCATCGACGGGATCTTCGACCACCAGGACTCCCAGGGCGGCGGCGGCACCATCACCAACGGCGACACCCAGTGGATGACCGCGGGCTCCGGCCTCCTCCACATCGAGGCCCCGCCGGAGTCCCTCGTCGTCAGCGGCGGCCTCTTCCACGGCCTCCAGCTCTGGGTGAACCTCCCCGCCGCCGACAAGATGATGGCCCCCCGCTACCAGGACATCCGCGGCGGCCAGGTCCAGCTGCTCACCTCCCCCGACGGCGGCGCGCTGCTCCGCGTCATCGCGGGCGAGCTCGACGGCCACCAGGGCCCCGGCATCACCCACACCCCGATCACCATGGTCCACGCCACCCTGCGGCCGGGCGCCGAGATCACCCTGCCGTGGCGCGAGGACTTCAACGGCCTCGCGTACGTCCTCGCCGGACGCGGCACCGTCGGCGCCGAGCGGCGCCCGGTCCACCTCGGCCAGACCGCCGTCTTCGGCAAGGGCGGCTCGCTCACCGTCCGTGCCGACGAGAAGCAGGACGGGCACACCCCGGACCTGGAGGTCGTCCTCCTCGGCGGGCGCCCCATCCGCGAGCCCATGGCCCACTACGGCCCGTTCGTCATGAACACCCAGGCCGAACTGCGCCAGGCCTTCGAGGACTTCCAGGCCGGCCGCCTCGGCACGATCCCGGCGGTCCACGGAATGGGCGAGTAGGCGCGCCCCCGGATACGGAGACGGATACGGGGACGGGGCCGGGCGCGGGAGCCCGGCCCCGTCCCCGTACCCCGCCGAAGGGACCGGGGGCGGGGGCGCCACCCGTACGGACCGTCAGCGCGCGACGGCACGCCGGAGCCCGTGGTCCGGTGGTCGGGTGCAGACGAGTACCGCGCTGATTCCCGAGGGGGCCCGACGGGTCGCCGCCTGGTGTGCCGTCGTCCTGCTGGTCGCCGGGGTCGCCGCCGTCTTCGTCTGGCTCTGCTTCGTCTTCAGGACGGCCGTCACCCCCGTCCTCCTCGCCGTCCTCGGCACCGCGCTCCTCGGACCGCTGCACCGGCGGCTGCTGCGCATGAAGGTCGGCCGGTCGCTCGCGGCCGCGCTCACCGTCGTCGCCGTCGTCGCGGTCGTCGGCGGCGCCACGTACATCGTGGTCCTCGCCCTCGTCGAGACCGGCGACCAGATCGTCGCCTCCCTCCGGCAGGCCGCCGCCGACATCGCCCGGCACCTGGGCGCCGCCGGAACCTCCCTCGACGACCTCGCCAAGAACGCCAGGACGCTCCTGGAGCGGTTCGGCGCGACCGCCGCCTCCGGCGTCGTCAGCGGCCTCAGCGTCGTCGGCGAGGCCGCCGCCACCGCCGTCCTCGCCCTGCTCCTGATCTTCTTCTTCCTCCGGGACTCCGACCGGGCCGCCGGCGCCCTGCGCTCCCTCGTCCCGCGCGCCACCGGCGACACCGCGGAGGCCATGGCCCGGCGCGCCTTCGAGGCCGTCGAGGGATTCATGCGCGGGACGACGCTCGTCGCCCTCGTCGACGCGGTCCTCATCGGCGTCGGCCTGCTCGTGTTCGACGTGCCCGGCGCCGTCGGGCTCGCCGCGCTCGTCTTCGTCACCGCCTACATCCCCTACCTGGGCGCCTTCCTCTCCGGCGCGGTCGCCGTCCTCGTCGCCCTCGCCGACCGGGGGTTCGTCATCGCCCTGTGGGTCCTCGGCGTCGTCCTCGCCGTCCAGGTCATCGAGGGCAACGTCCTCCAGCCCGTGGTGCAGAGCCGGACCGTCCAGATGCACCCGGCGGCGGTGATGCTCGCCATCACCGCGGGCGCCTCCGTCGCGGGCGTCCTCGGCATGCTCCTGGCCGTACCGCTGACGGCCGCCGCCACCGGAGTCCTCGGCGAGCTGCGGACCCTCTACGGGAAGCCGGAGGCGACGGCCTGAACCCGCTCCGCCCGGCTCAGGTGGCCGCGGGCTGCCCACCCGGCTCGAAGGACGCCAGCATCTGCTGAAGGGCCTCCTCGTCCGGGCCGACGAACGGGTCCGCGTCCGGGGCCGTCGAGATCGTGGCGATCATCGAGTCCGTCATCCGCACGGCGGGCGGCAGATGCGTCGACAGCACGATCTCCGGCGCCATGTCCCGGATCGGAGCCATCGACGCCCGGTACTTCGCCGGGTCCACGATGTGCACCCACGGGCTGTCCAGCGTCGCCCACAGCAACTGCGCCCGTTCCAGGTCCTCCGGCTTCAGGTCGTTCGCGTGTCCGCTCTCCGCCACCTCCCGCGTCGGCATGGGCCCGCCGAAGCAGTCGGAGCTGAAGCAGATCCGCGTCTTCTCGTCGTAGAAGCCCACCGTGGCCGGGTTGTCGAAGAGCGGCGGCCGGAACGCGCGCAGCGTGCGGTCGCCGACGTCGAGCGACTGGCCGGGGTTCAGGAAGTACAGCCGGTCCATCGGCAGCGGGCGTTCGGTGCTCATGATCCCGGCGCCGATGAACGTGGTGACGACCTTCGCCCGGGGCGCGGCGACGAGCAGGTCGAAGATGCCGCCCGTGTGGTCGCGGTCGGGGTGGGTGAGCCAGATCCAGCGGACGTCGGCGGGGTCGACGACCGAGCCGAGCGTGTTGAGGAAGTCCCGGTCGTCGATCGAGAGGCCGGTGTCGACGACGACCGGTTCGGCGGCGGTGAGGACGTACGCGTTGACGGGGATGTGTCCGATGCCCGGTATCTCCAGGCTGTCGGCCAGGACGGTGGTGTCGCTGCCGACCTTGTGGGTGTCCATCGCAAACTCCGTGGTCCCCCCGGCGGCCGTACCCCACCAGTCTGCGCCGCACCACCCACGGCCGCGCGCCGGACAGCGGTACGGGGCCGGTACGGTCCGCCTCGCCGCCGACGAGGCGCGCCACGGGCAGCACAGCCGCCCCACCGGCTCCGCTACGGGCAGCAGCCGCCCTCCGTCACCGGCTCGTTCAGCTCGAACCAGATCGTCTTGCCCTCGCCCCTCGGGTCGACGCCCCACGCGTCGGCCAGCATCTCCATCAGGACCAGGCCGCGCCCGCTCGACGCCATCTCGCCCGGGTGGCGCTTGTGCGGCAGCTCGTCACTGCCGTCGGAGACCTCCACCCGCAGCCGCCGCGTCTTCTCCCCGCAGGCGACCTCGGCGAGCAGCAGCGCGTCGCCGTCCGTGTGGACGAGGACGTTCGTCACCATCTCGGAGACCATCAGGACGGCCGCGTCGAGCTGATCGGCGTCGGCCCAGTCGTGCAGGAGCTGGCGCAGCTGCTCGCGGGCCTCGGCGATCCGCTCCGGTTCGGCCTGGGCGATCGTCATCAGGGTGCGGCGCGGGGCCTGCCGGCTCGTCGCCTCGGGGCCGCGCGAGAGCAGCAGGACGGCGATGTCGTCCTCGCGGCGGTCGGCGAGCGGACCGGTGGTGTGGTGGGAGCCGGGGCCGTGGACGGCCTCGACGAGGGTGTCGGCGAGGCTCTCCAGGTCCTCGCCCTCGTGCGCCTCCAGGAGCCGCTTGACCCGCTCCCAGCCGCTGTCGAGGTCGTGCCCCCCGGTCTCCAGGAGGCCGTCGGTGCAGATCATCAGCGTCTCGCCGGGCTCCAGGGTGAGCCGGGTGGTGGGGTAGTCGGTGTCCGGGTCGATGCCGAGGGGGAGGCCCCCGGCCGTCGGCCTCAGCAGAACCGTTCCGTCGATCATCCGGACCGCCGGGTCCGGGTGCCCGGCCCGCGCGATGTCGACCGTCCCCGTCTCCAGGTCGACCTCCAGGTACAGGCAGGTCGCGAAGCGCGGCCCGCCGTTCGAGGCCGCGTCGTCCCCGTCCGTGATCCCGTACAGGAAGCGCGAGGCCCGCGACAGGACCGCGTCCGGCCGGTGGCCCTCGGAGGCGTACGCGCGCAGGGCGATCCGCAGCTGGCCCATCAGGCCCGCCGCCCGCACGTCGTGGCCCTGGACGTCGCCGATGACGAGCGCGATCCGGCCCGAGCCCGAGCCCGAGCCCGCGCGGCCCGCGCCCGCGCCCGTACCCACGCCGACGCCCGCGCGCGAGGCGCCGCCGGGCAGCCGGATCACGTCGTACCAGTCGCCGCCGACCTGGAGCCCGCCGCCGGTCGGCACGTACCGCGCGGCGACCCGGACGCCCGGGATGCCGGGCCCGAGGACCGGCATCATCGTCCGCTGGAGCCCGAGCGACAGCTCCCGCTCCGACTCGGCCACCCCGGCCCGCGCCAGGGCCTGCGCGAGCATCCGCGCGACCGTCGTCAGGACCGACCGCTCGTCCGGCGTGAACGCCACCGGATGCTTGAACGCGGCCATCCACGCGCCGAGCGTGCGCCCCGCGACGACGAGCGGCACGAACGCCCAGGACCGGCGGCCGAAGCGCTGCGCGAGCGGCCAGGTCATGGGGAAGCGCCGCACGTACTCCTCGGGCGTCGGCAGGTAGATCGCCCGCCCGGTCCGCACGACCTCCGCCGCCGGATAGTCCGTCGCCAGCGACATCGACGTGAAGGGCCCCTCGTCGCCGTCCCGCTGCCCGTGGTGTCCGATGACCGTCAGCCGGTCGCCCGCCACGCCGAAGACGGCCAGCCCGTCCGGCGAGAACCCGGGCATCGACAGGGAGGCCGCCACCCGCAGCACCTCGGCCGTCGACCGCGCCTCGGCGAGCGCCCGCCCCGCGTCGAGGAGGAACGCCTCGCGGGAGCGGCGCCAGTCGCCCGTGATCGGCGTGCGGGCCGCGGCGCCCGGCTCCGGCTCCGCGACCTCCTGGAGCGTGCCGACCAGCTGGAAGTCCTTGCCCGCGACCAGCGGCTTCGACCGGCTCCGTACGGTGCGGACGACCTGGCCGCAGCTGTCCATGATCCGCAGCCGCGCCTCGGCGAGCGTGCCCTCGGCGACCGCCAGGTTCACCACGCCGTCGATCTCGGTCCAGTCGACGGGATGAAACCGGGAGCGTACAGCCGCCTCCGTGAGCCGCACGGGCTCCGCGGGCAGCCCGAGCAGCCGGGCGGCCTCCGCGTCGAGCGAGACGATCCCGGAGGCGTTGTCCCAGCGCCACAGGCCGGTCGCGATCGCGGCCAGGACGTCCTCGGTGCGCATTGCCCCACTTTATGAATATCGGACTGCGGATCGCCACCGAGAGTATTCGAAGGGCGATCATGTGGCGGCCGGTAGGCTTGGTGCGCGGCTTGACGCTGTCAAGCTCCCACCCACCGATCCCGAAGACTGGATGAACGACGATGCATCGGTACAGGTCCCACACCTGCGGCGAGCTCCGCGCCTCTGACGTCGGCACCGACGTCCGGCTGAGCGGCTGGCTGCACAATCGGCGCGACCTGGGCGGCATCCTCTTCATCGATCTGCGCGACCACTACGGCATCACGCAGCTCGTCGCCCGCCCCGGCACCGCCGCCTACGAGGCGCTCGACAAGCTGACCAAGGAGTCCGTCGTCCGCGTCGACGGCAAGGTCGTCTCGCGCGGCGCGGAGAACGTCAACCCCGAGCTGCCCACCGGCGAGGTCGAGGTCGAGGTCGCCGAGGTCGAGGTGCTCGGCGCCGCCCAGCAGATCCCCTTCACCATCAACGCCGACGACGGCGTCAACGAGGAGCGGCGCCTGGAGTACCGCTTCCTCGACCTGCGCCGCGAGCGCATGCACCGCAACATCATGCTGCGGTCCGCCGTCATCGCCTCCATCCGCTCCAAGATGGTGGCCCTCGGCTTCAACGAGATGGCGACCCCGATCCTCACCGCGACCTCCCCCGAGGGCGCCCGTGACTTCGTCGTCCCGTCCCGCCTCAACCCGGGCAAGTTCTACGCGCTGCCGCAGGCGCCGCAGCAGTTCAAGCAGCTGCTGATGATCTCCGGCTTCGACCGGTACTTCCAGATCGCGCCCTGCTTCCGCGACGAGGACGCCCGCGCCGACCGCTCGCCGGGCGAGTTCTACCAGCTCGACGTCGAGATGTCGTTCGTCGAGCAGGAGGACGTCTTCCAGCCCATCGAGAAGCTCATGACCGAGCTCTTCGAGGAGTTCGGCGGCGGCCGCCCGGTCAGCTCCCCCTTCCCGCGGATCCCGTTCCGCGAGTCGATGCTCAAGTACGGCAACGACAAGCCGGACCTGCGCACCGACCTCGAACTCGTCGACATCACCGACGTCTTCGAGAACTCCGAGTTCAAGGCCTTCGCCGGCAAGCACGTGCGCGCCCTCGCCGTCCCGGACACCGGCGACCAGCCGCGGAAGTTCTTCGACGGCCTCGGCGACTTCGCCGTCTCCCTCGGCGCCAAGGGCCTGGCCTGGGTCCGCGTCGGCGAGGGCAACGCCCTGACCGGCCCCATCGCCAAGTTCCTCACCGAGGAGAACGTCAAGGTCCTCACCGAGCGCCTGGGCCTGGCCCCCGGCCACGCCGTCTTCTTCGGCGCGGGCGAGTTCGACGAGGTCTCCAAGATCATGGGCCCGGTCCGCGTCGAGGCCGCCAAGCGCGCCGGCCGGTTCGAGGAGAAGGTGTTCCGCTTCGCGTGGATCGTCGACTTCCCGATGTACGAGCGCGACGAGGAGACCGGCAAGATCGACTTCTCGCACAATCCGTTCTCCATGCCGCAGGGCGGCCTCGAGGCCCTGGAGACCCAGGACCCGCTGGACGTCCTCGGCTGGCAGTACGACATCGTCTGCAACGGCATCGAGCTCTCCTCCGGCGCCATCCGGAACCACGAGCCCGACATCATGTTCAAGGCCTTCGAGATCGCCGGCTACAGCCGCGAGACCGTCGAGACCGAGTTCGCGGGCATGCTGCGCGCCTTCCAGTTCGGCGCCCCGCCGCACGGTGGCATCGCCCCGGGCGTCGACCGCATCGTCATGCTCCTCGCCGACGAGCCGAACATCCGCGAGACCATCGCGTTCCCGCTGAACGGCAACGCGCAGGACCTGATGATGGGCGCCCCGACCGAGCTGGAGGAGGCCCGCCTGCGCGAGCTGAACATCCAGCTCCGCAAGCCGGTCGCCACCACCAGGCCGGCCGACGAGCGCCCGGTCACCGAGTCCGTCCACCCGGACGCGGCGCGGTAAGTCCCGCCGTACGCACCCGAAGGGGCCCGGAACCGTCCGTACGCACGGTTCCGGGCCCCTTGGCGTGGGGGCCGGCCGGGGATGGGGCCGGTACGACGACGCCCCGCCGCCCTGGTGCGGGCGGCGGGGCGTGGCGCGTGCGGGTCCTAGATGTCCGTGAGGCCCGCGAGCAGCGCGCGGAAGAACGCGGGGTGCGCCGTCTCGGACGGCGTCGGGCCCGCGAAGTACGTGGCCGTACGGGGCGCCTCCAGCTTCCGCAGGTAGTCGAAGGCCTTGTTGTCCTCCTCGCCCCAGGCGACGAAGCGCCAGTGCAGCGGGCGGCCGGCCGCCTCCGCGAGGGCCTGCGTGGCGGCCGTCTTCGACTCGGGGGCGCCGTCCGTCTGGAAGACGACGAGCGCCGGCCGGGTGGGGTCGGCCTTCTCGTGGTGGGCGAGGACCTCCTCCACGGCGCGGTGGTAGTTCGTGCGGCCCAGGCGGCCCAGGGTGCCGTTGATCTCCTCGACGCGGGTCGGGGAGGTGGTGGCGGGGGTCAGCTCCAGGGTGCCGTCGACGTCCGTCGAGAAGAACACGGTGGTGACGGTGGCCGCCTCGTCCAGGTGCGCGGCGAGCGCCACGGTCTGCTCGGCCAGCCGCTGCACGGACCCGTCCTTGAAGTACCCGCGCATCGACCCGGACCGGTCCACGACGAGGTACACGGCGGCCCGCGCCCCCGTGAGCCCCTGCTTCTTCAGCACGCTCCCCGCGGCCTTGTACGCCTCGACGAGCTGCGGCGCGTCCTTCCTGACCCGCGCCACGGCCACGGCACTCCCGGCGGCCTCCGGCTCGGTCGCCTGCGGGGCCTGGGCCTCCGGCTCGGCTGCCTCCGGGGCCTCGGCCTCGACGGCCGCTGCCTGCTCCTGCGGGGCGGCGTCTTCGGCCTCCGCGGCGGGCTCCGCCTGCGGGGCGGCGTCTTCGGCCTCCGGCTGGGCGTCGGCCGCCGCCGTCGCCGCGTCGTCCGCTGCCTGCGGCGCGTTCTCGCCGGTCGCCTCGGC